>CAVEOW010000084.1:0-4584 GCA_963617295.1 bacterium
GGTATAATTCTTGCAGGAGTATGGGGATTAATTACATACTTATCTAAATATGTTTCACTCGGATCAATTATTGCTATTGCAATGGCACCTGTTTTAATGGTACTCTTTGACCAAAATATCTATTATATTTGGTTTGCAGCACTTGGGGCAATTTATGTAATAGTAATGCACAAAGAAAATATTAAGCGTTTACTTGCAGGCACGGAGAATAAAGTAAGAAAATAATGGCTCAATTTAAAGGTATAAAAATAGTTTCAAAGGTAGAGGTTAAAACAAAAGAGGATTTAGCAATTGTCTATACCCCCGGGGTTGCCGCTTCTTGCCTAAAAATCAAAGAAAATGAAGAGGCTTCATTTGATTATACAAACAGAGAAAATTCAGTTGCAGTTATTTCTTTTGATTACAAAAAATCTTTGGAACGGGCTATATTTCTTAAAAACACTTTAAATATTGATGCTTACCCTTTGGAAATAAGTTCAAAGGATGAAAACAAAATAAAATTTATTGTTGAAAATATTGAACCGTCTTTTGCCGCAGTTGATTTAAGTTTAATTTCGGATAAAGTTCAAAATATAAATTTTAATGTAAATATTCCTGTCCTTAAAGGTGCTGTTAATGATTTAAAATCATTTTTCCTTTGTGTTTCAAAAAACTTATTTATGTTTAAATATGAAAATTTAACAGGAACTACTAATGAAAAATCTTTACAATTAAGAAAAATGGCAGGCGGTGTTGTTGAGGTTGAACTTACAAAGGAAGAACAGAAAAAGCCTGTTGCTATTGTGTCGGATGGAAGTGCTGTTTTAGGATTGGGTGATATAAAAGGGCTTGCAGGTTTACCTGTTATGGAAGGTAAAGCAGTGTTATTCCAAGAACTTGGAGATGTAAGTGCATTGCCGTTATGTATAAAAACTCAAAAAGCACAAGAAATCGTAGAGCTGGTTTTATTGCTCCAAAATTCTTTCTCGGGTGTAAATTTAGAGGATATCAAAGCACCTCGCTGCTTTGAAGTTGAGGATAAATTAATAGAACAAGCCGGTATTCCGATTTTTCATGATGATCAACACGGAACTGCAATAGTTGTACTTGCCGCTCTGTTAAATGCACTCCACTTAGCACAAAAAAAGATTGAAGATATAAAAATTGTGTTCTCAGGAGCCGGTGCCGCTGCTATTGCAGTATGCAGGCTTATTCTCTCTGTTGGTGCTAAAAATATTATTATGTTTGATGTTGACGGGGCAATCTATTCGGGCAGGGAACAAAATAATTTTGCTCACGAGGAAATTTCTAAGTTCACAAATCAAGAAATGTTTAAAGGTTCATTAAAAGACGGAATAAAAAATGCGGATGTATTTATAGGTTTATCTGCACCTAATCTTTTAGATGAACAAATGGTTAAATCAATGAAGGAAAAAGCAATTATTTTTGCACTTGCAAACCCGACACCTGAGATTATGCCTGATGTTGCCAAGAGCTATGGGGCATTTATTACGGCTTCAGGCAGAAGTGATTTTCCAAATCAAATTAATAATTCACTTGTATTTCCGGGGTTATTTAACGGAGTTTTAAAGAGCGGAATTAAGAAAATTACTAATGAAATCAAGTTGGATTGTGCTTTTGCGTTAGCTTCGATTGTTAAAGACGGAGAACTTTCACCTGAACATATTCTCCCTGACGCATTAGACAGACAAGTTCCCGAAACAATTTCCTCTGTATTATGCAGTAAAAAAGATTAATCACCAAAAACAATTACGGGTAAATCGTTTTCTTTTGCATAATCTAACAAATATTGTAAATCGACATAGAGTCTTTTTGTCTTTTGTTTGTCAATGAAGTCCACAGGGTTTCCGACTCTCGACGGGACTTCCGTATCATAAAGGAACACACCTTGAATTTCGGGTCTTGTAATTAATACTTCATTGTAAGCTCTGTTATTTCTTCTGTTTCCAAGTTCAATTTCATCAAATATTTCAATTAACAACTTTGCAAGATTCGGGTCATCTTCTTTTATCTCTGCAAGAGTTTTGTTTGAATACTTTTCTACCAATTTAATATATGCCTCATCGTTAAGAGATAATTTTGACTTAATCAAATCTGCAAAATATTGTCTGTCGTTGGCTCTAAAACCATCAAACAAAAAATTTCGTTTCAAATTTTCCAAATTTTTACCGCAACCTGTGCCGTAGTCCATATTTACTCCTGCATGAATGTTCGATGTATCCGTATTAATTATTAAACCTTGCGGTCTGAATACTCTGTATTCGGTTTGAGGCTTTATTACATAAGAGGTAGAAAGAAGTGCATCAGAATCAATAATTGAGAATGATGAAAAACGTGCAAGTTGGTCTGCACTCTCAAGTCCGTGAACCATTATTTTGAAATTGTTTTTATTAGTACCTTTCGGAAATCCGATTGATTCAAAATCATTAATTTCATTCAACTTAATTATTACATTGCCGTTTTCGTTTTTATATACACCCCTGCCTGCTTTTATAGAGCTTGCTTTAGGCAAAATACCTAACGGGAGCATTGGCTGGGTTGATTTAAGATAATCAATTTTCTCTTGAACAAGTTTTATATTTTCGGGGAAGGCATCAATAAATCTTTTATAAAAAGATTTATCACTTTTTACGGATTTTAAATCGGCTTTAGTAAATATTTGAGCAAGTTCAAATGTATTTGCTGTTTTTAGTGCAAAAGCCATATCTTCAATATTATGTTTCCTGTCTTTTTGCTCTATAGAAGGCTTATTTACATAAGCAAACCATTCATGATTAGCTATTAAGTCATACAATTTAGACTTTTCATCCTGCGTTAAATTAAACTTTTCTGTTATAAAGAATGAGTCAAATGCACTTTCTTTTTCATGAGTTTTATCTGCTTCTCCTTCGGCTTTTGTAATATCGTGAAGCAGAGAAGCTAATATCATTATTTTTTTATCTGAATCGTTAAGAGTTTCAAATTGTTCATCACTTACAACTTCTTTCAGCACATTTATTGAATGTGTTGCCACATCGTAAGAATGAGTTTTATGTTGAACTCTTCCGATTGTAGTTCTAAATTCAGGCAATGCAGATATTATTTCATTAAATACTTTATTTAATTTCTCTTGAGTTGCAATATCCGCTCCATTCTCACACTTAATAGTAACAGGGTTTTCTTCGCTGTATCTTTTTATTATGGGACGTAATTCTTCAATAACTTGTTTTGTTTGTTCATCATCAATTTGGGCAAGTTTTATACCGTTAAACAAGTTCGCCGGATAACCTTTTAACTTGCCGTTAACAATATCAAAACAAAAATAGTCATATACTTCTGTTTTACTCTGTTTATCAAAATTTTTTGTCTTTTCTTCAATTGCTTGAAGTAATTGTTTTGTTGAAAATTCTTGAGTGATTTCCGCAGGTTTTACACTCGGATTTTTCAATATTTCCGATAACTCTGTAATATTATTATTAAATTCTCTTATTTGTTTATCGGTTAATGGATTTGTTTCTATACCTATAGATTTAACAAGTCCTTGAACTAATGAACAATACTCTTCTTTATCTTTTGGAATAAGCGGAAAATCTGCTCTTATTACGTCAGTTATTCTAAATAAATCAGCATTACTCGATATAATTTTTCTTAATAAACTCTTCTTCTCAGATAAAGAGAATTGATTACTTTTTGATTTGTTATAAAATTCATAAAACTTAGTGCCTGTTAAAAAGTCTGAAACTGTATATTTATCAACTTTTCCTTGTTTAATAAGTTCATTTTTAAAGGCTATTGCATTTTGTACTTCTTTTTCACCCTTGTTTATAACTGAAATAAAACAATCTTCCATGAAAGTATTAAATTTGAAATCTTTAGTAAAATCGACAGCATATTTTATTGCAAGATTATATTTATCATCATTTTTTAATAATGTAATAATAGAACTTGGGTTAAAGAATACCCTTTTTCCATTTTCAGTTTTTAAATTGTATAGATTTACTGTTTTTTGTGTTCCATATTTATCTTTTGCTGCAACTGATACTATACTGCTGTTAAAAAGACAATGTCCGTTCTTATCTTTAAAGGAAAGCAGTTGGTCTATGTTTTTAATTATTTCATTGATATCAAGCTCCGAATTTCCTAATTCTTTAAGTTCTAAATCAGTAAAAAATCTTGTTTCGGGAACATCCGGACATCTGATTTCAGAAAGGATTTTTATTCTTGAAATAAATTCATTTATTTTTCTTTTTTGTTCTTCTTCCGGAATTGATTTGTCTTGAAAGAATGAATAAATAGTATTAAATTCATCGTTTGCATTTGTAAACAATTTTTCGTTATATTTATTTTTTAAATTTGATATTTCATCTATTGTTTTAAGCTGAGATGCGGTTAATGATATTGCCGACTTTATTAAACTTGCATTTTGGTAATAAGGAGTTCCCTTGGAATCGGTTTTTGAAATAAATTTATAATATTCTTGTATAAAATCATCCGGTTTATCTTTTAGGGTTTCCGCTATAGATCTTATGTCAAAATCGAAAAACAGGAATTTCCCTTCATCATTTTTTTTTGGCTGTAATATTTTTCCAATGTTATAGATTTTCT
>CAVEOW010000084.1:4733-6086 GCA_963617295.1 bacterium
TTTTACAATGTTATAGATTTCCTCATTTTCAGCAATATCTTTAGCTGAATAATATGAAAAGAACCCTTTCCCTTCATCATCTTTTAACGATAGTAAATCCATTGTTCTTTTGCATACATCATCCCCTTTTTCTGCCATTTCGATTGCACTAAAGAATGGAATGTTATACTTCAGAAAATCATTATGAAAGTGAATAAATGTATTAAAATATTCTTCATTTTTAATTAATTTATCACCATATCCAAAAGAGAAGTAATCTTCACTTTTTTCATTTTTTAATGAAACCAGTGTTACCGCTCTTTTTAGTGTTTCATCATTATCAAAAATCGAATCATTTACTGTTAATAATGAAATTTTTTTCTGAATATCTTTATCTTGTGTTTTTACAAACCGAATAAATCTATTTCTTTTGTCCTCGTCTTGGAATAGCATTCTCGAAATACTGTAGCCGTTATATATAGGTTTCCCGTCTTTATCTTTTTCAGATATTACCATATCTATATCTTTGACCATTCCGTCGTAGGTATTTCCTGAAAGAACAGACTCGGAAATAGTTTCATCCGAGAAGTAGTTACTTCCGTCATCTTTTTTATATTTACTGAGCATTTCAAAAACAGATTTTTGTTTGGGGGTTAAATCACTAAATACTATAGCAAAGATGTTGCTTATCCCTTTGTTCCTGATAGCTAAAATATCCTCGTAATGTGCTTCAATATCATAGTTCGGATTTTTAGCCATCTTATAGCAAAAAAGCTCAAGTTTATCCTCATCATCAAACTCGGTATATTTTTTTTCGGTTAATAAATTTATATCATTTAGTATCTTTATTGCTTCATCAGTACTTAAAGAAGGCGGTTTTACCATTGCAATAATTAAGCACTCTTCATTAAATTCCGGGAAAAGCGGTGTTCCGTCCCCCTTTTTTGTATTCAATAAAGTTTGGAGAAACTCCTTTGTATCATTGTTTACGATAAGATTTGCTTTGATTCCTAAAAATCCAAAATCTACAGGTTCTGTTGATATAGCAGATATATTTAACATAGAATTGAGAGTTTCTTTCCTGAGAACGGGTTTTCCGTCGGATTGTTTTAATGACATAAGCATACAAAAAGTTTTGAATGCATTGTCATTCTTATATAAGTTAGTGCAATTTTCATAATGTTTCTTCTCGTTAAGTGACTCAATTTGCCAAAATGATTCATCATCATTTTCCGTCGGTTTTACAAAATCATTTTCAGAAAAAATAGGACTTCCGTCTTCATATTTTAGCTCTTTAAGATATGCTAATCTTTCTTCTTCAGTTGCAGGAACAGAGTTTGAGGAGTTTTTAATGCCAAAATATTCGGCGTAGTA
>CAVEOW010000084.1:6096-6452 GCA_963617295.1 bacterium
TAGTATGTTGGATTAACAGGTGATTTTTGAATGTTTTCTTGAATAGTGGAAGTTTCTTTTTCAGCAGATTCCTTCTCATTCTTTATTTCGTTAATATGCCTGTTAACGGGAGTTACTCCGTTATTATTAATTTCCATAATAAAACTTACATTCCTTTATAGCTATATATAAGATTATTCGGATTTTAAAATTTTTTTCTTTAGAACCGGCAACTAAAAATTTACATAGCTTAATAGAAATGCAAAAACGGATAGAAAAATATTTTATATTTTATGATTTACTGCATTTTTAATAACTTCGTTTTTTTCGTATTCAAGTATATTTTCAAGAGTTTTATACATTATTCTCTCTATTGC
>CAVEOW010000085.1:0-6439 GCA_963617295.1 bacterium
CTGATAATATTTCAATTATTTCATCATGCAAAAAATTTTCTTGGCAATACTTATATGCAAGTGATAACATTTTTATGTTATTTTCATAGTTAATTTCCAAATAATTTTCCATACTATTAAATATAGCATAATTGGAGGTTAAAAATGAACTAAAAAGAGTTTAATGTAGTTATATAAAATGTTGATACTCAAAATTGAGAGGCAAGGAATAAAATGGACGAAATAGTAAGTTTTGTAAAAGAAATTTTGATGTTAGGCAAGAGTGACGTTATGCCGGTTGGCTTATGCAGTTTTGAAACTCCTCAAAATAAACCTGTCAAAAAGGTTAAAAGCAGACGTAAATCAGAACTAAGATTATCTGAATTAATGGATAAATAGTCAATCTGCGACCTTACAATGTTAAAAGTTATAAAACACTTGCGGAAATGTAACTGCTGAATTATAATAAAACTCTGTAGATTAGGAAAAATGGAGTCTTAAATATGAATTTAGCAAATATGATGAAACAAGCACAACAAATGCAAAAAAGATTACAAGATGCACAAAAAGACTTAGCTGCTGCCGAAATTATCGGTGAAGCAAGCAACGGTGCAGTTGTTGTTACTTGTGACGGTCAAGGTAAATTTAAAAGTATAAAATTAAAAGCAGAAGCTATATGCCCTGAAAATCCTGCTAGCATATCTTCTGATACGGTTGAAATGTTAGAAGATTTAATTACAACAGCTATGAACAGTGCAACAGCTGCAGCTACAAAGAAAATGGAAGATAAAATGAAAGGTATTGTACCGCAAGGTATTCATATCCCCGGATTATTCTAATGGAATATACAAAACCTTTAGCACAACTAATCGAATTCTTTCAAAAATTTCCGGGAGTCGGTCCAAAATCAGCTCAAAGAATGGCATTTCATTTATTGAAAATGCCGTTAGGGGAAGTTCAAAGATTTTCGCAAATTTTGGTTGAAGCAAAAGAAAACATTCATTATTGCAGTAAATGTTTTAATATGTCAGCTTCTGACCCTTGCGAAATATGTTCTGATACAAGACGTGATAATTCGGTTATTTGTGTAGTTGCAGAAACAAAAGACTTGATAGCTGTTGAAAAGACAAGAGAATACAAAGGTTTATACCATGTTCTTCAAGGAATGTTATCGCCGTTAGACGGAATAGGGGTAGAAGATATCAGGGTTAAAGAGCTTCTTGTTCGTGCTTCTGATGAAAACGTTAAAGAAATTATTCTTGCGTTAAGCCCGTCTGTTGAGGGTGAGGCTACAAGTTTGTATCTGACAAAATTATTAAAACCGTTTAATATAAAAATTTCCAGAATTGCTTTCGGTCTGCCCGTCGGGTCAGATTTGGAATATGCCGATGAAATTACTTTGGCAAAAGCTATTGAGGGAAGAAGAACCGTAAATTAAAGGAGTAAATTTATGAGTCAAATTACTATCAGATCTGATAGAGATACCGATTATACATTCACTTACAAAGGTGAAGATGTTGTTCTGGCTGCAAGAAGCGTTATCAGCATTGCAAATGGCTTACAAGATGTTGTGCTTCCTACTTGCAAAATGAAAATCGCAAATAACCTTATTGTTATAAAAGAATAATTGCATAAAAAATCAAAAAAAAGAGAAGGCTTTTAAACCTTCTCTTTTTCCTTGTTTAAAATGTTTTATGGTCTGATTCTGTCCATTAAACGAGGGAACGGAATTGTTTCACGAACGTGCGGAAGTCCGCATATCCAAGCAACAGTTCTTTCAATACCCAAACCAAAACCTGCGTGAGGAACAGAACCATATTTTCTTAAATCTAAGTACCAATCAAATGTATCAGGATTTAAGTTTTGCTCTTCAATTTTAGCCATTAACTTATTGATATCTTCTTCTCTTTGACCGCCGCCGATAATCTCGCCGTAACCTTCGGGTGCAATCATATCAACACAAGCCGCAGTATCGTTTTCAGCTTGTTTGAAGTAGAACGCTTTTATGCTCATCGGGTAATGGTGAATCATAACAGGTCTATCAAATTCTTGGCTGATAAGAGTTTCTTCATCTCCGCCAAAGTCTTCACCGTAAGGGGTATCATTTCCTTTTTTATGAAGAATTTCAATAGCTTCTTCGTAAGAAATTCTCGGGAACGGACGTTTAACTTGTTCAAGTTTAGAGATATCACGTTCTAAAGTTTCCAAATCAGCTCTATTGTGTTCAACAACTTGAGAAACAATGTATTCAACAAATTCTTCAGCTAAATCCATATCTTCCCAAATATCCATAAATGCAACTTCCGGTTCAACCATCCAGAACTCTGTTAAGTGACGTCTTGTTTTAGATTTTTCAGCTCTGAATGTAGGCCCGAAACAGTATGCTTTCCCTACTGCCATTGCGGCAGCTTCCATATATAACTGACCTGATTGGCTTAAATATGCTTTTGTATCAAAATAGTCGGTTTCAAATAATGTTGTTGACCCCTCACAAGCATTCGGAGTAAAAATAGGAGCGTCAACAAGAGTGAAACCGTGTAAATCAAAGAAATCACGAATTGATTTAATAATTCTGTGACGAATATTTAAAATTGCCTTTTGTTTTAATGAACGTAACCATAAATGACGGTGTTCCATTAAGAAATGAGGTCCGTGTTCTTTTGGTGTAATCGGATAATCAACTGCGGGGCTGATTACTTTAACGTTTGTAGCGTCGATTTCATAACCGATTTTTGAACGGTCGTGTTTTTTTACGGTACCTGTAATTTCAACAGCACTTTCTTGCGTAATTTTATCAGCAAGTTCAAAAACATCCTCAGGAACATTTCCTTTGAAAACTACAGCTTGAATTTCTGCTGTTCCGTCACGAAGTTGTAAGAAGTGTAATTTTCCGCTTGAACGCTTGTTATATAACCAGCCTTGGAGTGTAACTTCTTGTCCGTCATAATTTTTAATGTCTTCAATCCAAATTTTTTTCATAACAACCCTCTTTAACCTTTGTGTGTATTTATAATATCACAATTCGAGTGAAAAAAGGAATGGCTTTTGACAGAATATTTTATTTTTCTGAATTATTTTTCTCTTTTTTATAATCGTGCCATTTTTCAAATGTTGAAAACCAAATCACGGTATAATTTGTTGTTCCTTTTTCTATTCTGAAAATTTTATCAAAGAAGAAAAATAAAGGATAATAAACAATAAACGGAAGTTTTGTAAAGCGGTCGATTAAAAACAAGGTTCTGTTTCTGACAAGTTTTTTATCATCTTCACTCATTCCTAAGTGTTTAAAATCATATTTCATCATATTGAAAAACTTCTTCTTATACGGGAGTCTGATTTTCATAAACCACCAATATAGTGTAATTACTTTATAATCCCAATAAAAGCCTTTCATCTCTTCAAACAAACCGATAGCTTTAAGATTATCACCGATAATATTGAAAATTTTCAAGTAATCAAAGAAAATGTGGTTTCTGGAATTTGTAACAGCGTTTTTACGATTGCAGCGATAAAAAATTAAATCTTCTCTTAAAATCGAAATTCTGTCTGCTTTAAAAAGGGCGTCATATACAAAAACATTATCTTCAAAAAAGATTTCTCCTGGGAAAAGTACATTTTTGTTTATAAGGAAATCACGTTTGTACATTTTATCCCATGGAACACTTGTTTGCCAAAATATAGAATATTTTATGTCACGCCAATTAAATGTTTTATTGTCAAACTCCTCCGGAATTTGTTTTAACTTTGCGTAAACATGTCCTTTATCAATTTTTCCCGTTAAATCATCAAATTGGTTCCAAGTGCAAATTGTAATATCGGCATGTGTTTCCGTAATTCTTTCATAAAGCCTTTCGATACAATTTAATTCCATGTAATCATCGCCGTCAATAAAGAAAATATATTCTCCTCTTGCCATTCTTACGCCGAAATTACGGGCAATTCCTTGTTTTAGATTTTTTGTATTTTTATAAATAACAAATCTTTTGTCATCTTTTGCATACTCATTAACAATATCAAGAGTTTTATCGGTTGATTTATTGTCAACAATAATAATTTCGATATCTTTAAAAGTTTGATTAACAACACTGTCAAGTGTCTTTCTGATATATTTTTCTACATTATAAACAGGAATTATTATTGATACTTTTGCACTCATTGTCCACCTCTTGTAATAATTATATAATAATTATTTTTTTATGCTAAAATTTTTTTGTTAGGGAGGTAGAAATGCACGATATATTAGTAATGATGAACAATTTTTTCCAATCAATGGGAATTTGGGGTTTGATTTTAAACTCCTTTATCGAAAGTTTCTTTTTAGTTCCGCCGCCTGATATAGTTTTAATTGCAATGGATGTTGCTTCTCCAAATAAAGCGTTATATTATGCGTTTATTTGTACAATTGCTTCTGCTTTAGGCGGTGCAGTCGGTTATGCGATAGGATACTGGGGCGGTCGTCCCGCTTTCAACTGGATTTTCAGAAAAAACGGGCATGAAAAATTTGAAGCGGTTGAAAAGCTCTACAATAAATACGGGACTTTTGCAGTTTTCTTTTCTGCATTTACCCCTATTCCATACAAAGTTTTTACGATTGCAAGCGGCGTTTTAAGCATGAACTTTTGGAAATTTATGGTTGCAAGTTTCTTTGGAAGAGGTTTAAGATTTTTCATTGTCAGTATAGTTTTAATGCTTTTTGGTGAAACAATTAAACAATATATAGAGTGGGTTATTTTAGGTGTAACAATATTAATCATCTTATTCTTTGTTGTTTTATACAAAAAAAGACATGTATTCATGAAGAAAGATGATTTGAACTAATAAATATACTCTTCGTTATAAAAAATAAATATAATATTATAGTGTACAGATAAAAAGATAATATATGAAAAAATCACTTAAAAATCTCCTTTTAATTTTACTCATCTTCTGCATTGTAAGTTTTAATGTTTATGCCGTAGAAGAAGATGATGACGAAATTGAAATCAAACAAGGACAAACTCTTTCATTAAATGATTGTATTGATATTGCGTTAAATAACAGCCACGATATTAAAATTTACGAAGAATATATAAAAATGTATTCTTCAAGAGTAGGACAGAGTAAAGCAAGTTACTTTCCCACGCTTGGGGCCAGTGTTGGGTATGATTACGGAAATGTCGATTCAAAGTACCGTTCGGCACAAACAAAAAACACCTCGGCAAGAGTTTCATTAAATCAGCTGATATATAGCTTTGGTAAAGTTTTTTCGCAAGTAAAAATGCAAAAGTTCTATAAAATTGCAGCTGAATATGATTTGCAAAACGAAGTTTTAAATGTTACAAACAACGTAAAATCGGCATACTATGAAGTCTTAGCGGCAAAAGCCAATGTTGATATTCAAAAAGCAAATGTACAAGTAAACGAAAGACAATACAACCGTACAAAAGCTTTCTTTGATGAGGGTTTGGTTTCAAAAATAGATTTAGTTAACCAAGAAGTCTATTTAAGCGACGCAAAAATAAGTTTAATAAATGCCGAAAATACTTATCAAACATCAATTGTTAAACTGAATAATGCAATGCACATACACAACATCCCCGATTATCAGATTGAAAACACTGAAACTTTCAATTTTAAAAATAATTATGCGGAAGTTAATTTGTTAAACATTGCAAATAATACAACAAATGCCGACGGAACAATAAAAGACGCTGTCTTAACAACACAGGTTGAGAAGAATGATATTTTAGATAATTATAAATTTACAAAATATCCTTATACAATGCAAGAGTGTATTGATAGAGCTTACAAATCTCATCCTGATTTACTCTCTATGCAAGCGACAGAAAATGCCGTAAGAGAAGCGTTAAAATATACTAAAAAGTCATACTTACCTGATTTAACAGGTTCTGTAGGATACAACTGGAATAATAACAATTACTATTCAAGTAACGGAATTTCTTTAGGGGCATACCTCTCAACAAGCAATCTTAATATTATGGAAACAAAATTGAAAGTTGATGAAAGTAAAGCTCAATTGGAAATTGCAAAACAAAATGTTGAAGCTATCAAGTGCCGTGTTAATTATGATGTTCAAGAAGCATATATAAACATGGTTCAACTGGAAAAGAATATTCCTTTAATGCAGACAAAAGTTAAGCAAACTCTTGAAAACTATGAACTTGCAGACGCAAGATATGAAGTCGGCTTGGGAAACTTTATTGAATTGCAAGACGCAAAAGAAAACTACAATAATGCTCAAATGGACTATGTCCAAACAATTTATAAATACAATATTGCACTAACCAATCTTCAAACCGCAATGGGAGAAAAATAATGAAAAAATTAATAATATCATTGGTAATTATATTGCTTGTTGCAACACCTTTTATTCTGGCAAAAAAGGGTGATAAAGCAGATTACATTACCGCCCCTGTAGAAAGAAGAACAATAACACAAATTGTTGAAGCAACAGGAACGA
>CAVEOW010000086.1:0-6414 GCA_963617295.1 bacterium
CTTTCATATTACGTTTGTGAGCTTCATTTACCCATACTTCAAGCGGGTCAAACCCGACAAATTCTTTTCTTTGCGAAATTACTCCTTGCTTCTTTAAGTATTCGCTGGGATAAATAGTTTTTCCGTGGAAGTATGTTTCCAAAAATATATCTGTTATTCCTGCGGAGTTTAAGCGTTCTACTGTTTTTGTTATATCGTCGGAAGCAGTTTCAACAGGGCGAAGCCAAATACCTTTTAATTCTTTGTCATAGTATGGGATTGCATTTTTTATTGCGGAATTTAAACTTTCCATAGCTTGAGTAATAAGAACCTGTGTTTTTTCAGGCTTTCTCTCTGCTTTGCGTAAATAATCTTTTGCTTCTTCTAAGTAACTGCTTGCTTTTTTATCATTGTAAAGAATATCAATACGTTTATAATAGTCAATAAGTTCATTTGCCTCTTTTAGCTTTTCTTTTGCGGCAAATATAAGACTTGACGGAGTTAAATATACTCTTATATTCTTGTCTTGCACATCTATATAAACTTTTGAACCTACTTGCAAATTTTGTTTAATCCATGTTTTTGCACTTCCGTGTCCTGATATAACAAAGCCGTTTTGAGGGATGATTGAATCAGCCCCGTTTAAGCGAACAACCATATTGTTTTCAATAATGGCTTCCGTTCCGAATTCGTTAGTACCTGTTCTTGCTCCAAATAAAGGAGTGTAAACAATAAGCTGATTAGGTCCTCTTAACCCCGGGTAAGAAGAATATCCCGTTCCTTGACGTTGAGGGTCAATTGCATAAAAGTTGCGTTGAGTTTCTTTGTAGATAATTTCATCAGGCATTGCAGCATTTGAATTAAGTATTGCAAAATTAAATACCTTGTCGCTTAACTCAAACGGATTATTGTTGACCACTATAACTTTTTCTTGCTTTAGCTTTGGTACAATTGCACTTTGTTCTTTTATAGGGGTCGTTTTTTTCAAATTATTTAAGTTTTGAAGCTTTTTTTCAGCGTTTTTTATATCGTTAGTATTTGTTACATTTAATCGTAAGTTATCTTTCAGCACGGCACCGGTATCTTGTGCATAGGCTGATTGAAAAACAAATGTAAATAAAAATACTATCCCCAATAATTTTTTCATAAAATAAGTATAGTAAAAAACCAATCATTTGTTAAGAGTTTTCTTGAAAAACATAATTAAAAAATAATTAAAAATTACAGAAAAGAGTGTTTTTTATATTATTATTATAACTAAGGAGAACTATGTATGGAATATAAAGATTATTATAAAATTCTCGGTGTAGATAGAGATGCTACGGAAGCAAAAATTAAGTCTGCATACAGAAAATTGGCAAGACAATATCACCCTGATGTAAATAAAGCACCTGATGCAGTTCAAAAATTTAAAGATATAAATGAGGCTTATGAAGTTCTTTCTGATAAAGAAAAGAAAAGCAGATATGATAGTTTAGGTGCTAATTGGCAGCAAGGTGCAAACTTTACGCCACCTCCGGGATTTGAGGGCTTTAATTTCGGTCAGGGCGGATTTTCGCAAGGCTTTCAAGGCGGCGGTGATTTTTCTGATTTCTTTAGTTCTATTTTTGGAGATTTAATGGGCGGTGCAAGAACCTCTCAAAGAACTTCAAGAAGAGGCGGAGGACAAAGTTTCTCTTATGAAGATTTATTCTCAGGTGCTCAAGGCGGAGGTTTCTCACAAAGAACCGCACAAAGACAACAAGCTCCTGCTGAAAATCTTGATGTTACGCAAGACTTAAATGTTACTGCAAAAGATTTATTCAGTGATAAACCTATAAGTGTAAAAATGAATACCGTAGAAAAATGTACAAAATGCAGCGGTAACGGTTATTGCAGTGAATGTGGCGGAACAGGAATTGTTACAAAAACGAGAAGTTTAACCGTAAAAATTCCAAAAGGAATAAAAGAAGGACAAAAAATCAGACTTAAAGGTGAAGGTAAAATTGACCAATACGGAAGAAAAGGCGATTTATACTTCACAATCAGGTTTAAAGATAAAGAATACACTTTAGACGGTGAAGATTTAACTAAAAGTGTTGAAATAACTCCTTCGGAAGCTGTTCTTGGTTGCAAAAAAGATATTTCAACTTTGCATGGAACAATCGGTATAAAAATTCCTCCTGAAACAAGAAGCGGAAAAACTTTAAGATTAAAAGAGCTTGGTCTGCCGAGAAAATCAGGCGGGTTTGGTAATTTAAACGTAAAAGTAGTTATTAACATACCGGAAAATTTATCTCAAAAACAAAAAGACTTATATAAAAAACTATCTGAATTAGAATAATTGGCAAATTTTTCTTTTAGCATTTTTAATGGGAGTGTTATGAGAATTTCCCAAATTTATTCAAATATATCATTTCGGAAAAAGTTAGTGGCAAAGGCTGCTGTGTCTGCTGCTAATGAGAGTTTGCCGTGCAAAATATATAAATTATCTTCAGAAAAAGATAAATTATATTTCGATAAAATGCCAAACTTGCCAGACTGGGAAGAATCAGATTTTATTAATGCGTTTAGAGAAGAATTGGAAGAAAACCCTGAAGGAAAAAGAATATATGCTCTTGAGGATAAAGATGAAAATTGTTTAGGACTGATTGAACTGTATGATAACGATTTATCAAAGCGTAAATCTATCGCATATTTGGAAACTTGTCCTAAAAATTCGGCAGAAAATAAAAAACGAAACATAAAATACATTGGAGAAACTATGCTTGCTTTTGCAACTGCTTTAGCAAAGAAAGAAAAATCAAGTGTTTTAACTGTTCCTATTGCACTACAGTCCGCAGAAGCATTTTATATAGATAAGTGCGGATTTATGCCGAGTATCTCTTTTGGGCTTGCTTTGTTTGGGGATATGTATGAAAAACTTATTGACAAAAATGCAGAGCATACTGACCGTAAAATTAAATTAGTTATCTGAGTTCGTTAGTAGTTTTAAAATGTATTTTAGCTACTTCATTCAGTCTTTCAAATGAATATTTTTTTACAAATTCTTTTGCTTGTTGAACAACCTTATCGGAAGCTCCTTTTGACATAGTAAGTTCATATTTAGCTTCCATATCTGCCATTCTTTTTACAAATTCCGCTCTTGCAATAACTGACGCACAGGCAACCGCAATATCAGCTTCTGCCCTAACCATTTGATTTAAGATTATGCTTCTTCCTTTTTGCATAAGTGCATTTTTAATTAAACTTTCATCTCCGAATTTATCTGCCAGTGCATATTCACAAGGGGATTTTTCTAAAATATTTTCGATTGCTCTGGCATGTCCCCATGCCAAAAGTTTGTTTAAATTTTTAAATTTATTATATAGTTCGTTATATTTAACGGGAGTCATAATTACAACCGAGTGAACCGCATTTGCTTTTATTATGTTTGCCAGTTGTAAAATTTTTTTATCATCCAGTTTTTTACTGTCTTTTACCCCTAAATCAATAAATTTTTGTTTGTTTTCCGAATTTACTTGAACCCCTGCAACTACCAACGGACCAAAGAAATCTCCTTTCCCTGATTCATCTGTCCCGATATATTTTTCAGCATTCATAAGAAATTCTTCTTTTTTTTCGGATAAAGAGTTTTTTCCTAAAATTTCATTTACTTTTGAAGCTATATCACTTACATTTTTCCCTTGAATCAGCAGTTTACCGCTTGTATAATAAATAGCTTGAAAATTGGAAGTTTTAGCTCTCCAAACGGAATATTGAACAGAATCAAAAGTGGCACCTAAGTTTTCCAAAATTGATTTTATTTCTTCCGCTTGTTTTTGTGTTATTTTTTCAGAAAATGTATTCATATACTATAAAATATCATAATTAAGAATATTTTTAAAAGGTTTTATTTATTTAAAATCTTCAGGCTCTTTTAAAAAATTTAGCTCCGAAATTAATTTTACCGCTTCATACACTTTTCCGTTCGGGCTGTTTATTATATCCCTTTGCTCTGATGATAAATACAAAATCGGAGTATTCGGAAATAATTTTTTAATTTTTTCCGCTCCTATGTTGAAAGTTATTATTATGACATCAGGTCTTGTTTTTAATATGTATTCAAGAGTTATTACGGGATAGGGGTAATTTATATTTGCAGTAACAGATGTATGACCGGATTTTTCGATTATGTCATTTATATAACTGCCTTTCCCGACAGTAATCAACGGCTCATTTTGTACTATATACAATATTCGTTTAGGATTATTTGTTTTGTATTTTTCTATTTTTTTTGATATATCACTAATTAGTTTTTCCGCATTTTCTTCTCTATTCGTGTACTTTGCAACAGTCCTGATTCCTTCATAAATATCCTCAACGGAAGTAAAATCAAAATAAACAGGTTTTGTTTTCGTTAATGCAATTTCACTTAACATGGGTTGAGCGGATTTCATTGCAAATATATAATCCGGATGTAACTTCACAAGCATTTCTGCATTGACAAAGTAATTATCTCCAATAACAGGTCGTGATTTATCAATTGAAAATTTCTTACAGTTTGCCGATATTGCAACTAAATTGTCCTGTGCGTTTAAGTCATATATTATTCCGGTCGGAACAGGCGAAAGACTTGCATAAGTTGATGCAAATGTTTTTGGAACAACTGATAATAATAAAATACTAATTAAATATTTGAATATGGAAATATTCATCGCTGTTTATAACCCTAAAATTTATACCAAAAATTTCATTCAGAATTTCTTCCGTAAAGAAAGTATCTCGTTCCGACTGAATTATTTTTCCGGATTTCGTTAATCCGATAAAGTAATCACCATAACTTGAAGATAAATTTATATCGTGCAATACAAGTAAACAAGTTATTCCATTTTGTGTTAACTTTTTTATTATATCCAAAACTTTAATTTGATTTACTAAGTCCATATTGGAAGTAGGTTCGTCCAACAGCAAAATATCTGCTCCCGAAACCAATCCGAGTGCTATATTTGCTTTTTGAAGTTCTCCGGAACTCAAATTGTCTATTAAAGTTTCTTTTTTATCTTCTAAATCCAATAATTTAAGAATTTCATTTATTTTGTTTTTCTCTTCTTGTGAGAGTGTCCATTTCCAAGTATTTTTGAAAAAAGAAGATTCAATGTATTCTTGAAGATTTATTCCTTGCGGATATTTTATTCTTTGAGGAAGATAAAATAAGTTTTTTGAGTCCGTTTTTACTGTTCCCGCCTGAGGTTTTATTATACCCGCTATAATTTTAAGTAAAGTTGTTTTCCCTACCCCGTTTGGGCCGACAAGCACCGTAATTTTATCTTTTGGAATATAAATGTTTGCATTTTCATATAATTTTAAGTTATCTATTGTTAAAGACAAATTTTCAATTTTAATCACGAAACATATCTCCTTTTTTTGTCAGGAAATAAACAAAAATCGGAGCTCCGATAAATGCAACAACAAGACCGAGCGGAACTTGTAACGGATAAATAATTGTTCTGGCGATAAAATCGGCAAGTAAGATTAAAATAGAACCTAAAAAGGTATTTGAAATAAACAGCCATCTGTAATCTTGTCCGAATAATATTCTTGAAATTTGAGGGGCAATAATTCCGATAAAACCTAAAATACCTGCGGAAAATACACTGATGGAAGTTAAGAGAGCGGATAAAATAATTACTGTAATCGTATAAAAATACTTACTTCTCTTATCAGAATCAATAAGACCTGAATCTAATCTTAAATAATTAAGTTTTGGTACAATTAATGCACTCAAAGCAAGTACGACGAGAAATGCAATAAATAATACTTTATTTGAAATTATTTCGTTATTGGTAACTCCGCCTGATAAAATTAACATCATTGTATATGATTTGTTTGGATTTACCAAAATAATTAAAGAAATCAATGCACTGACAAAAATATTCATTGATAATCCTATTAAAATCAGTTTTGTAATTGAAAATCTGCTTAATCCGGAAAAAAGAATAACGATTGCAGAGGATAATAAAGCTCCTGCAAACCCGAAAATTGAATAATTTTGAGAATTAAACAGTAATATTGAAAGGACTATGCCAAGTCCGGCTCCGGAAGAAATTCCCGTAATATAAGGCTCTGCCAGCGGATTTTTTGAAACGGATTGCATAAACATTCCTGCAAGTGCTAAACAAACACCTGCTATAAATGCTTTTAAGGCTCGAGGATAACGAAGCAGAGTCAAAATCATACTGTCCGCATCATTATCAAGATGAAATGCCTTCCATAACATGTTATAACCAAAATCGTTATATCCTGCGTATAATGCAAGATATAACGATAGAAGAGTTCCTGTAAACAAAATTGTTAATATGGTTATTTTTTTATTTATTATCATATTTATAATAGTATCACAGTTTTTCTTTCTTTTCAGGAAGTGTGTATTTCCAGAAAAGCCCTGTTCTAAAGTGAATTCCCGGAGCATAATAT
>CAVEOW010000087.1:0-6387 GCA_963617295.1 bacterium
CCGTTTAACAGAAAAAGCTACTAAAGATATTACTTCTGATTTATCAGGTGAAATCGTATTTGAAGACTTCATTGCTGATGAAAAGAAAGATAGACAAGGTAACGTTTCAAGAACTGCTAACAAAAACGGTATTGTTTGGGTTCTTGGCGGTGATGTTTATAATCTTCCGGGTGGTTCAACAATTCTTGTTGAAGACGGTAAGGCTGTTAAACAAAATGAAAAATTGGCTGAAATTCACGTTATTTCTGAACATGGCGGTGAAGTAAGACTTGGTAACAACTTAGAAGTTGAAGATGTAAAATTTGACGGAAAGAAAATCAAGAAGATTGTAAAAGGTAAAGAAATTACAATTGTTATTGCTTCAATTTCCGCAGCAAATGCTACATTTGATTACAATAAAAAAGAACAAATCTGGACAGTTGATAAGACAGGTGAAAAATATATCGTTAAAGCTCCTGTTGATACAGTTGTTGAAAGCGGTATGATTATTGCCGAATTACTTGATGAAGAATACAAAGTTCCTTCAAGCGGTGAAATCAGATACAACGGTGTTGAAGTTGATGAAAATCAAATAATCACAAAACCGGGTGAAGTTATCTTTATTCCTGATGAAATCCACCAAGTAAATAAAGATTCCGCTTTAAAAATGGTTGAATCAGGTACTTTCGTAACAGCAGGTACAGAAGTTGTTAAAGACTTATATGCTCATATCGACGGTATTGTTGAAATTAAAGAATTCAACGATATGATTCACGAAGTAGTAATCAGACCCGGAGAAATTTATAACTTAGCAGGAATTGCTGATTTAAAAGTTGATGAAGGTGAAGTTGTAAAAGCAGGAACTGAAATCGCTCCAAAAATCAAAGTAAAAGAAGATTCAATTGTTACAATTATGGATAACGAAAAAGATACTTTAGAAATTGATGATTTGGAAGAAGATTTAGGTGTTGTTGCTTTAGATGAAAAATCTATTTCAAATAAACCTATACAAGTATTGGTAAGACCTGTTCAAAGATTTAATATTGAAACAAAAGATGTTTCTATTAAATTCAATTCAACTGATGAAGCAATTTCATTAGTACCGGTTACTCAATTACAATATAAAGACGGTGCAAGAGTAAGAAACTTAGACGGAGGTGTTCTTACAAGAACAAGTTTAGTTCTTCAAATGGAAGGCTATTTAAGCCACTTGAAAGGTCAATTGGAACTTAACGCTGACAATCAATTAAAGATTGTAGTTCTTGAAACTTTAATCGTAAGAAGAGAAGTTGAAGGAACATCTAAAACATCAGCTTCTATGCAAACTGAATTGCTGGTTAAAGACGGTGAAATAATTGAACCGAAAACTGCAGTTGCAAAAACTCAAGTTTTAGCAATCAGCGATGCAGTTGCAAGCATTAAAGATAACAGCCAAGATTCAAGAAGATTGTTATTAGTTTCAGACAGCTACGAAACAAAAATTGAATTGAAATCTAAACCGTCAGTTAAGAAAGGTGATCTTGTAAAAATGGATTCTCCGTTAACTGAAAATGGTGAACTTTCTTCAATATCAGGTTTAGTAGTTGCAACTGATAAAAACTCTGTAACATTAAGAGTTGGCAGACCATATTTAATCAGCCCCGGAACAATTCTTCAAGTTGCAAACGGTGCATTGGTTAACCGTGGTGATATGATTGCAACCTTAGTATTTGAAAGACAAAAGACAGGTGATATCGTTCAAGGTTTACCTCGTGTTGAAGAACTTTTAGAAGCAAGAAAACCGAAAGATTCAGCAGTAGTTGCAGAATATGCAGGTAAGGCTGAAATCGAAATCGAAGATGATGTTCCTCGTTTATTCTTAAACGGTGAAGCAGGCAGACAAGAAGTTAAATATTCAATTGATTCAAATATTATTGTTGCAAACGGTCAAGATATCAAAGTTGGTCAACCGCTAACAGGTGGTCCTTTGAATCCTCACGATGTTATAAGATTAAACGGTGTTGAAGCTGCTCAACAATACTTGGTTGACGAAGTACAAAGAGTATATCGTTCACAAGGTGTTGATATTGCTGATAAACACGTTGAAGTTATCGTAAGACAAATGACTAAGAAAGTTAAAATTCTTGAATCAGGAGATACAAAACTTCTTCCGGGTGAATTCTTAGAATTCAAAGAAGTTGAAAAAGCAAATAAAGCAGTAAGAGAAGTAAACGGACAAGAAGCAACTTATGAATCTGTTCTTCTCGGTATTACAAAAGCAAGTTTGAATACTGAAAGCTTTATTTCAGCAGCTTCATTCCAAGAAACAACAAGAATCTTAACCGAAGCAGCAGTTGAAGGTAAGCGTGATTTATTAAGAGGCTTGAAAGAAAACGTTATTATCGGCAGATTAATCCCTGCAGGTACAGGTTTCTATCACTTAACAAATGCTTCTGAAGAAAAAGACAGAGAAGCACAAAAGAGAGCCGCAGAAAAGAATAACGCAAGAAAACCCTCTGCAATCTTGGAAGAAATCGAAGGTATGTTCGGTACGGATTTAACCGATTATACAATTGAATAAATTCATAAATGACTAAAAAATGGTAGTAATCATATTTTGATTACTACTATTTTTTGGGAGATTTTATGAATAAATTTTTATATCTTATTGCGTTTTGTTTTCTGTGTTTTTCAGGAGTTTTTGCAAAAGAAATTGAAAAAGAAGATGTACAGAATTTCTTTAATGATTATGTTAATTCAGCTAACAGTTATGATGAAAATTATTTTGATTATTATAGTAGCAACGCAAGAATAATTAGGGTAGTAGAAAAGTCTGACGGGACAGAGGAAAGTATAAATATTCCGTTAGACAGATATAAGTGTGAGGTTAAGAAATCAAGTAAACTTGCTAAACTACGTCGGTATAAAAATAAATACCTTAACGTGAAGATTTTTAAACATGGTGATGACTATAAAGTTGTTGCTATGCGTATGCCGTCAACAAGTGATTATCAATTACCGTCACATTTTATAATAGGAGATGATAACGGACAATTGAAAATTAAAGAAGAATCAATGAATACAAGGGTTCAAAGATTTTTAAAAAAGGAAGAATAAATTATTCTTCCTTTTTGTAAGTTTCCATAAAGCCTGTATCAAAGTTTCCGCCGATAAACACCTCATCCTCTATCAAATCTTGATGGAACGGAAGAGTTGTTTTTATACCGGTAATAACATATTCTTTAAGTGCACGGTACATTCTTCTTCTTGCTTGTTCTCTGTTTGGAGCCCAGCACATAAGTTTGCTTATCATTGAATCGTAGTATGGCGGAATTTTGTAGCCTGAATAAACGTGTGAATCAACTCTTACACCAAAACCTCCCGGTTGAATATAACCGTTGATTTCGCCTGCAGCCGGCATAAAGTTTTTGTCGGGGTCTTCTGCGTTAATTCTGCATTCGATTGCGTGTCCGTTTATTTTAACATCTTCTTGTTTATAAGATAGCTTATGTCCTGCTGCAATGTTGATTTGTTCTCTAACGATATCAATGTTTGAAATCATTTCGGAGATACCGTGTTCAACTTGAAGTCTTGTATTCATTTCCATAAAGTAGAACTTTTTGCTGCTATCAAGAAGAAATTCGATAGTTCCTACGCCCTCATAGTTAACAGCTTTAGCTGCTCTAACTGCCGCTTCACCTAATTTCTTTCTGAGTGATTTATTTACGGCAGGTGATGGTGCTTCTTCGATTAATTTTTGATGACGACGTTGAATTGAACAATCACGTTCGCCTAAGTGAATAGCATTTCCAAATTTATCAGCTAATACTTGAACTTCAATGTGTCTTGGATTAACAAGGAACTTTTCCATATAAACATCGCCATTAGCAAAGAATTTTTCAGCTTCTTGTTTGCAAAGGTTGATATTCATTTCTAATTCAGATTCATTGTTAACAACACGCATTGCTTTTCCGCCGCCACCTGCTGTTGCTTTAATAATAACAGGGTAGCCTATCTTTTTAGCGGCTTGTTTAGCTTCTTTAATATTTTTTAAAATGTCGGTTCCGGGTATAATCGGAACATTTTTTGATGACATTGTTTTTCTTGCGTTTGATTTGTCGCCCATAGCCCTCATTGAGTCTGCAGATGGTCCGATAAATTTAATGTTGTGTTTTGCACAAATTTCTGCAAATTCTGCATTTTCTGATAAGAAACCGTATCCTGGGTGAATTGCATCAGCTCCGGAAATTAATGCAGCCGATAATATTGCAGGAATATTTAAGTAACTGCGAGAACTTTCAGCCGGTCCTATACAGTATGCTTCAGTTGCAAGGCTAACGTGTAATGAGTTTGCATCAGCTTCCGAATATACTGCAACTGTCGGAATTCCGATTTCTCTGCAAGCTCTGATAATTCTAACGGCGATTTCGCCTCTGTTTGCTATTAATACTTTTTTAAACATAATTAATTCTTCTCTACATACATTATAACTTGACCGTATTCAACAGGTTTGCCGTCTTCAATACAAAGCTCAACAACCTTGCCTGATACGTCCGAAGCTATTTTGTTAACTAACTTTATTGTTTCGATAATGCAAATTGTTTGTCCGACTTTTATTTCATCTCCAACTTTTACGTAAGGAGCTTCATTTGGTGACGGTTTTGCAAAATAAACACCTATCATATTAGATTTAATCGGAACAACATTTTTCTTTTCTTCTACAACGTTAGTTTCGACTGTTTCTATTTGTATAGGTTCAGCTTCCTGTAAAACTTCGACATTATCTCCTTGTTTTATAACAGGTTTATAAGTTGCACTTTTGATAACCATAGAAGTTTCACCGTCATCGACAAAAAGCTCTGTCAATTCGTTATTCTTCATTATCTCAACAACTTTTTCTACATAATCGGCTTTAATATTTTTCATCCTATCCCCTTAATTTTAGACTTGATTTATTTTATCTTGCACATAACTTTAAGTCAAGAAATTGAACTACTAATTACATTTTTGTTATATTTGCTGCCAATTGGTATTATTTGTGAATGTTTGAACAAGTTCTTGATTTTGTCTGTCGTTTGCAATATTTTGTGCCATTTTATCTATATCTGCCTTGGTTATCACACCGTTATCGGTTTCTATTGTTTCAATTTTGCCTGCTCCAAAGTAGTTTTCAATATCTACAATATTATTTTCAAAAATGTTTGATGAATCTAAATCGGGGTTATAAATTAAAGACAGATTTTCTGAATTTATTGTATATTGAGGTACTCCTTTTTTAGTAATAATATTACCGTTTTTATCGGTTTTTAAAGATATATTCAGTAAAATACCGACTTTTTCCTTTTCGGCATTTTTTATTTCAAGTATATCCTTTTTGCCTGAGGTATCATTAATTACAAAATGCATGTTTTTCATATTATCTGTATCAACTATATAAGTATCGTTTCCGGCTCCGCCTCTTAAAGATATTCCGTCAACTCCTGCTTCCAGTATATCGTTAGTTGTCTTTCTCTTCTTGAAAATATTAAAGAGTGCATCTTTTTCTTTCTTTGTACCGTTTGCAATCAAATCTTCAACACTATCATACGTTGTAGTTGCCAAGAAAGCTGATACGTTCTTCGCAATAATATTCATATACCCTTCTATTTGAATCCAATTTGCCGCACAACCGTATTTATCTGCGATATAGATCTCTTGAGGTAATTTGTCAATCAATGTACCTGTTTTAATATAACCGTTTGAATCAAACCGTGTACCATTTATCGCATTTTTTACTGCATTTGAATTTCCGATTGTAATATTCTCTTTTGCGTAATTTCCGTCTTTATCTACATTAAAGAACATATATAAATTATCTTAGGATTCACAGTTAACTTGAATTCTCTCAATGTTTTTAACATTATTTCCTGCTGCAAGATTATTTATAATCAAGGTATCAGTATCCCCATCGGCTCCTTCTCCATCAAGATACGTTCCACCGTCAATATTGTTATTTCCGCCATCAACTTTGATTATGTCCCAACCTGACCCTGTATTTATATTGTTGTAGGAATTCCTTACTACAACATAGTCGTCATGTTCATTTGTATTAGCTTCAAGAGGTGCATCCGCCGTTGTCTTTTGGTTTGGCATAACAACGTAGTTCCCTATATCATAAATAGAATCAGAATAACTTACTCCATCTATCATCAAATCGACATTAGGGTTCTCAGGGTTGTAGTCATCAGTAATATAATCTTTTATAGTAACTGTTGAATGAGATATATCAAAAGACGGTTCATAATAAACTCCCATTTTTGAATTTCCATCTCTAAATACACCGTTGTAATCGTATTCATAAGCTCTGGAAGAAAATTTACCTATAACGATATCTTTCCCGTCTCTATAAATCTTATCGTCGTTGTCAAAGTCCGAATCTCCCGTCCCCAT
>CAVEOW010000088.1:0-6377 GCA_963617295.1 bacterium
GAACAGGTTTGTATTACAGAATTTTATTGCAAGATTTTGATTTACCGAGAGTCGCCCCAAATGAAGAATTAAGAGCAGAATTAGATAAAAAATTCTCCGAAGAACTTCATAATATGCTCAAAGAAGCTGACTTTGAACTGGCTCAAAAAATTCATTTTAACAACAAAGTAAAAATAATCAGAGCTTTAGAGGTATGTAAAACTTTAGGAATACCTATGAGCCAAGCACAAAAGAAAAAAGAAGCAGAATATCAAACACTATGGATAGGTCTAAATTCAGATAACAGAGAATTTTTATACGATAGAATTAATAAACGTGTTGACATAATGTTTGAACAAGGCTTGCTTAATGAAGCCGAACAATTATTTCAAAAATACGGCGAAAATAATATTCTGATGAACACAATCGGATATCAGGAGTTATACCCGTTATTAAAGGGTGAAACTGATTTTGAAAGTGCAAGTAACCTTTTAAAGCAAAACACAAGAAGATATGCAAAACGTCAAATAAGCTGGTTTAAAGCAAATAAAGACATTAATTGGTTTGATATAGAACACCAAAATCTGCAAGAAATTTTATCAATTTGCATTGAAAAATATAACAAATTGTAAAGAAAACAATTTTTCATGACAAATATTTTTTTATCCCCTTTATATGTAATATAGAAAAGGAATAAAAAATGAATATTAAACCGGTAAGCAATGCTAATCCTAAAAGAAGCATGTACTTAAACTCTGCAAAAAGAGGAGCAATTATGTCAGCAGGCGTTTTTGCAATATCTAATACGGCAACTAACTTTTTGAGTCCTCAAACTGCAAAAAAGGCAATTGAAAGAGCAGGCGGAATGGGGAAATATTTTAAAAACTTTGCTATATATCTTGGTTTAAGTGCAATGTGCGGAGCTTTATTTAATGCAGGTATAACTGCAATAAGTATGAATGCACAAAAGAGAACCTCGCAAAAAACAAACTAATTCTTCTTTTTATATAATATAAGACGAAAGTCCTCGCAAATGCGAGGACTTTCGGTTATTAAAAAAATCTTACAGAATATTATTATTATCATCAAGTTGAACAATAGCAGGTTTATAAGTTTTAGCTTCTTCAGGTGTCATTTGAGCATAAGAACAAATAATTATTTTATCTCCTACTTGTGCTTTTCTTGCAGCTGCACCGTTCAAGCAAAAATCTTTATTGCCTCTTTCTCCTGCAATAATGTATGTTTGAAATCTTTCTCCGTTATTAATGTTTAATATGTCAACTTTTTGACCTGCCGACAAAGTTGCTTTTTCAAGAATTTCTTCATCTATTGTAATGGAACCTACATAGTTTAAATTAGCATCTGTTACTGTTGCTCTGTGTATTTTGGCATATAAAAAATCTAACAACATAATTAATTCCTTCTTTTATTGTCATTTTAGCAAAAATATATTATTTTTACAGAATTTTTTTTAATAACAGGTTAAAACTAATCTGTTTTGCTATCTCTTAAAACAGCCAGGGCTTCACAATAAATTTCAAGATTTAAGTTAAGCTCTTTTGCACGTTTTTCCATATATGCAATTTGTTGATATATTTTGGCAGGGAAGTTTGGCTGATTAGTATTAAACCAATCTTGTTCAACACTTAAAGAAATTGCTTTAATATTATTTTTGGCAACCTCATTAAACCATTTATCAATTTCTTCATAATTATCGTTGTAGTTCGGGTATAAAATAAATTTAACTTTTACTAAATCGTCCGTTGCTTGTGCTTTTGCGTACTTCCTTATGTTATCCCATACTTTTTCGTATGTACGAACTTTTTTAATTTTCTCATAAGTTTCTTTGCAACCTGCGTCAGTTGAGATTACCAAACTTATAGCACCCATTTTAAGCCCTTTTTCAATGGCTTTTGAATATTTTATACCTGATGAATTAATTCTGATATTTTTACATCCGTTTTCTAAAAATAAATCGATTAATTTATCAAAATCATGTAATATTGTAGGTTCTCCGCCGCCAAAAATAATACAAGACTCTTCGGTCTTTTTTATTACCCCTTTTTTAAACATGTCCTTTATTATCGGATATAAGGGGTACTCTTTATAGTGATTAAATGCTTTTTTATCATCTTTCGTATAACAATAAATACAATTGCAATTACATTTTGTCCAATGATTAAAAGTAAAATGATTTATATAATTTTCTTCATCCCACTCTTTTTCTTGAAGATAAATACAATTTTTGCAGGCGTCCAAAGATTTACCTTGCTTATGCATATTTTTCATTTCATCTTTTATTTTGAAAATTTCATTCCAATCTAAAAGTTCTCCGTGGTAATTTTCTTTGATTGTTGTCTGGTACTCTGTTTCTCTTCCTTGAAGATATCCGTAACAGCATAAACGCAATGAATCCGTTCTGAATTCAATTCCTCTGTTAACCCATTGACAACTTTTATAAAGCATTTAGACTCCTTTGCTTTTATTCTACATTAAATAATTGTTAAGTTGCAATAAATTACTCAAAAAAATAAGCAAAAAAAACAGAAACTAAGTTTTAATGCAAGAGAAAAATCCTAGTGAAAAAAATATAACCTGTAATAAGAAAGTGTTAATTGTATTTTTAACACTTATTGTTGTGTTTTTATTTACATATAGTTGAACATTGAATTTAATTAGCATTATTTTGCCTAAAGCAGGCAAAAAAAAGCCACCTTCCGGTGGTCTATTTCTGCATCCTAATGGTCTTTTTGTGTTTATTATTTAGGAGTTTATATGTGTTCGGGGTTGTAATGTTTCATTTAGTGTTTTGCTTACACTTAAATCTTACATTATTATTATGACATATATTAAACAGATGTCAAGTGTCTTTTTTTATATTTATTAAGAAATTTTAAGAAAAATTTTATTATTTTTCTAAAAGACTTTTGTATTCAGCGTTTAAGGGAATTCTATTGCTGTCATATTTTATAAAATTCCATGGGGTAACATCTTCTTTTAGCTCATTTAGTGCAAAATCATCAGAGGGTTTTAATAAACCTTGTTTATTAAACTCCTTATATACACTTTTAAATGCACCTATATTTCCGCCTTGCTTATATACTTCAATAAGGTATGGTGTAAGCGATCTGTCACCACGAGATAAAAGTGCTTGAATATAATCCCATTTTACACTGGACGTTCTAGCTTTTATTCCTATTTTTGCAAATTCTTTTTTGATGTATTCATTTTTCTTTTCAAGAGATTTTGTATCTTCTTTCTTTGCGTACTGGAACGGAGTTTGTGCTTTCGGTACAAAAGTAGAAAAAGCAGGCGTAACAGTAAATCCCTTATACTTTTGCTTTATCTGTTTGCATAAATCGACAAAAGAATCTAAGTCCTCATATGTTTCTGTTGGGAGTCCTAAAATTCCGTACATTTTTACTCCTGAAAAACCGTGCTTATACAATTTCTCTGCAACCGACAAAATTTCTTCATTAGTTAATTGCTTATTAATTACTTTTCTCAGTCTGTCGCTGCCAGCTTCTACGGCAATAGTTGCGGTTCTTTGACCGCATTTATGAAGCATTTCGAGCGTTTTATCAGAAACATAATCGGCTCTTAGGGAAGATACTGATACTTCTATATCCATGCCCGAATCGACTTTTTTAATAATGTAGTCGCAAATATCATCAATTCTCGGATGAGCACAAATTAAAGCCCCTAATAAGGCTACTTTATTTGTATATTTTAAACCAAGTTCAATTTTCTCAATGATATCTTCATAATCGAAAAATCTTACGGGCTTATTTATATATGAGGTCAAGCAAAACGCACAATTTTTAGGGCAACCTCTTTCCACTTCTATAATAAAAGTATTTGAGAAGAAACTTTCTTCTGTCAAAATAGGAGTATATGTGCAGGCTTTATTATTTGAAGTTACTTTTTTAACCTCGTAGCTATCAGTTTTAAATGCAGGAACATAAATTCCCTCGATTTCAGAAATCAATTTAAGTTTCTCAAATTTTGTTTTTTCTCTGTTATCTCTAAGTCTTTCAAAAACTTCTTTTATATGAGGTTCAGCGTCACCTATCATTATAAAATCAAAAATTTCGGCAAACGGTTCGGGGTTTGTTGTTAAAACAGGTCCACCACCATATATTAATGGAGCATTTTCAGCTCTGTCTTTTGCTAAAAACGGAATATTATATTTTTCTAAAATTTTTAAAATCCCGAGATAATCAAGTTCAAAAGAAAATGAAAAAGAAATGACATCAACATCTTTTGAATTAATATAAGTTCTTTCCGTATCAGTAAAAATTCTTTCGGAGAAAATATCTTCAATTGTATTTATAGACTTAAATACGCTTAAATAACCAAGTGCTGACATTCCAAAGTTACGAACGGCAGGAAATGCACACCAAACATTTAATTTGCTTGCTGATGTTCTGACGGGGTCATAAAGATATTGCTCTGCCATTATTTTATTTCATCTTTCTTTTCTATACATTTTTCTTCATCTTTTGATTTGTTGTTAATAGTTTTCAGATAAAGTTCATCAAACAAAGTCAAAAGCAAAGCAGCAATTGCCGGAGATAAAATTACTCCCCATACACCCAAGAATTGTGCTGCAATTAAGAATGCAAATATAATAATTAAAGGGTGTAAATCTAAGAATTTCCCGAAAACATACGGTCTTACGAAGTTGTTTGATATCCATTGTGCACCTAAATAAACAACGGCGGTTAATATAACAATAATTAAACCTTGCGGAGAAGCACATAAGATACCTAAAATAAATGCCACCGTCGGACCAACAATCGGAATAATATCAAGAAGTCCTGCTATAAAACCTAATAATACGGCATACTGTACTTTTAAAAGAATCAATCCTACAGCCGTAAATATAGCAACAGTTGTCATTGAAAGAATTTGAGCAATTACATATCCGCCGACTTTTTTTTCTATATTTTCATAAACATCTTTTGCACGTTGTTTTAGTTTTGGCGGAAACATAAGTATTATTGCATCTCTTAAAAGATTTTTCTCGCTGGTCAAATAGAAGATAATAACACCCATTGTGATAATAATTGTTATTGCTTCCATTAATGCAACGGTAAAGTCAACAGATTTATTAACCAAACCTGAAGCAACTTGAGAGGAAGTGCTTGTAATTGTATCAAAATTTATATATTCAATTAGAGCTTTGCCAAAAATTGTTTTTGTATTTAAAAATGCCACTGTTTTATCTAAAAACGCAGGAATATTATCTGTAAGTTGGTGGATTTCCTGTACGGAAATAGAAAAAATAGGGATGAAGAACAGAACTATAATTAATATAGTAGCTATGATAACTATTGTTGAGGCTAACGCTCTTGAAATATGCTTAAAAGAGCTTAATTTATCAACAGCAGGGTTTAAAGAACAAGCTAAAATAAAAGAGGCAAACGCTAATAGTGCAATTGTTTGTATTTGAGCTATAAAAATAACGGCAAGAACCGCCATAATAAAGAAAACTATATTTTTGTAATTATCCTGCCTGTTCCAAAACATACTATTCTCCTTGTTTTGAGTCAATTATATCATACAATACGGTAAAAGTAATTATTACACAAAACTAATTCGCCCATATATAATAGACATTTTTATTTGAGGGGCAGTATGTTCAACGGCGGAACAAATTTTATAAATTGTACGGGTAATCTTCTTTAAACTCCCAATCATCAAAAGATAATAAGCCGGTGCAATACATCCCATGTTGTTTACATTTTTCAAGTGCTTGTTCTCTGGTTTTTATTAATCCAGATTTATATGGAGTAAGCTTATCTCCTGATTTTTCCCATGTTGGCGTAGATTTCGGACAATATAAATACCTAAATTTATCTCGACCATCAATATTTGGCTTTTTGTGGAAGTTTATCAATTAATTTTGAAAATATTTCTTTGAATATGTGCCAATAAACCCTTTCATTAGTTTCTGCGAATGTAGATTTAGATATATTTTCCTTTATTCCAAGTTGATATTGATTATTTGGTTGAAAGTTAATGGTATCTACAATTTCTCTAATAGACTTTAGATTGCCAATTTGTCCGACAAAAATACAGACAAATAGAGACCAACAGTTAAAATATTTAACATATCTGTCTCCATTGTATTTATCAACCGTTCTCTTAAATTGTTTGCGATTGATACCTGCCAATAGTTTTCCGATTATGGTATTATATTCTTGCAAGACGACCTCCTATTTTATTATCTCGACAACTTTATTGTAGGACAAACAGCAATTTATTGCTGCGTCTTGCTCTTTTTTATGGGATTTTTTACCGGACAGTAATGCCTATAAGGAGAGGGAAATAGCATACTTATCAATAATCAATTGTAGGTTTGATTTACTAATCGGACAGTAACTGTATGAGAT
>CAVEOW010000089.1:0-6265 GCA_963617295.1 bacterium
GTATATGGCTCTAATGTTAAATTATGTTGTTATATGAGTGCCCCCGGTGGCGGTAATGCAATGATTTTTGAAGATTACCACGGCGAAAAAATTGATTGGGATAAGTTTTTTGAGATAAAAAGAAAATATAGAGAAGTTCAAAAATCAGGCGGAACCGTTCCTCAATGTGAGGGGTGTGTTTTCTTTGAAGAAGGTGAGTGGGAACAATCAGATTACATTGACAGTATTATTTTTGATCATTTTACAAAATGCAATTGTCGTTGTACATATTGTTATACGGAAGAAGATAAAAAACGCTACAATTCGCTTAAAACTTATAACATTTATCCGATTATAAAAGATATGTTTGATAAGAAAATAATCAGAAGTGGCGGAGCAATCGGTTTTGGCGGCGGAGAACCCACTATTCTTCCCGAGTTTGATAAATTAATAAATCTTTTTCTTAAAAACGGATTTGATAACATAAGAGTTCCGTCGTCAGGGATAAAATATTCAAGAGAAATTGCAAAGGGCATTTCAACGGGGCAGCTCTCGGTCGTTATTTCCATAGACAGTTCGTCAAGAGAAACATACAAAAAAATCAAGCAAATTGATGCATTCAAAAAAGTCTGCGACAACTTGAAAAAGTATTCAAAAGCTCAAAAAAAATCATGTAATGTAATAAGTAAATACATAATAATTCCGAACGTTAATGATACACGGGAAGAAATTGATAATTGGATGAAATTCAACAAAGAGAATAATATCGGAATTATTGTTATTGATATTGAAAACAGCTGGTTAAATAAATACAGGCACGAAAAGCCTGATGAAAGAATTATCGGCTTAATAAAATATGTAATGGAAAAATCTAAAGAAATGAATTTCTACAGATTGGAAGTTTGCGACAGAGCAAGATATTTAGTTGAAAACTAAACTTCAAATCCGCTAAATACTACAGCTTCACTAAAACTGTCAGATTTTTCACGTACGGTTTTAAAGAAATCCCTAACCAATACGGCATTGTTTTGAAGTAATTCAAATTTGTTTTCTTTGAAAAATTCTTCAATTTGCTCCCCTGTTTGGTAGTATTTTTTATTTTTTATGAACAATTGGAAGTTTTTGTTTCTTGTGATTATTTTCTTTACCGCAAAAGATAATATCATCGAATATAAGTCTATATCGTGCGAAGATAGCAGTATGTCTAAAAAGTAGTTAACGTTATCCATTGTTTTTATTTTTATGTAAGAAATAATTCTGTCATCAATTGAGTATGTGTATTTAAACTCAAAAACAGAATTAAACCCTTTAAAAAATCTGTCGGAGTACTCTTCTTTTTCTTTTGAAAGTGAATATTTGTAATGGGTGATTAGATTTTCATTATGAAGCTCAGCTACTTTTTTTGTATCAGAGTTATCAAAAGAGTGAAAATTCTTTTCATCTATGTCAGTTACAAGAAAATTAACGTTGGTAACTTTCCAAAGAGCCTCGGTTGAACAAAATCTAAATCCGCAGCCCTTTATAAATAAGTCTATTAACTCATTAGAATTATCGTCAACGCAAACGTAGAAAGTATCAACACCTCTTGCACCGAATTTTGCAATGATATATTCAATTAATTGTTTACCTTGTTCATGGGAGTTTGGAGCCAGAAAAAGTCTTTTAATCTGCCATTTAAAAGGGTTTCCCTTTTGTGCTTGTACGGTAACTAATCCTTTTAAATTATCATTGTTGTCGGAAACAACATAAGTTTCTTCTTTCTTTCTTAAATGAACACTGTAAAACAAGTTCTGTAAGTATGTAGTAGGAACAGAAACCCAAAATAAACGTCTGTAATCAAGTATGTTATCCGAACATACCACTGAAACTAACTTTTTAATATTAGAAATATCGGCAAAGCTGATTTTTTTAATCTTAGACATAGTAAATTCCTGTTTACATGATAACTTTTTTTTCAAGGGAATACAATACTAAAAAAGAAGAAAAGTTAAGAAAATATTAATATCTGTTGAGTAAATATATTGATAAATTATAATTATAAATAGTAGGGTTGGAGTCAGAAGAAGATGAAAAGATTTTTTAAACATAAAACACATAACAATAATCCTTTTGAAAATATGAACAATAAAAAGGAAGACGGAGAAACTACTATGGCAGACGAAATTAAAGATAACGAATTAAATAATGAAGAAGTAAAAGAAACTTCCGAAGAAAATAACGAAGAAAAAATTGTTGAAGAAACTGAAAATAATCAAGAAGAATCAACAGGCTCGGATGAAACAGAAAAATTAAAAGCCGCATTGGAACATTTAAACAACCAATATTTAAGACTTGCGGCAGATTTTGATAATTATAGAAAAAGACAAGCTCAAGAACGTGAAGCTCTTTTAAAATACGGTACGGAAGAATGTATGAAAAAAGTTATTGAAGTAGTTGATAACTTTGAAAGAGCAATCAAATCAGTTGAAAAAATTGATAATGTTGACAAAATGAAAGAAACTTTCTTTGTTTTGAACAAACAGTTAACCGATTCATTAACAAAATTGGGCTTGGAAGAAATTAAATGTGTAGGTGAAAAATTCGACCCGATTTTACACGAAGCAGTATTACAAACAAAAACGGAAGAATATCCCGAAGAAACAGTAACTCAAGAACTCCAAAAAGGTTACAAGCTGGGGGATAAAGTTTTAAGACCTGCAATGGTTGCCGTTGCGGTAAAAGAATAAATAATTGAAAGATAAAGGAAGATGAGTGATTTCTACGAGATATTAGGGATAACAAAGGAAGCAACAAAAGAAGAAATAAAGATTGCGTTCAGAAAAAAAGCAAGACAATTACATCCCGATGTAAACAAAGCTCCGGATGCGGAAGAAAGATTTAAAGAATTAGGAAAAGCATACGAAACATTATCAGATGATAACAAACGTGCAACTTATGACCGTTACGGAGAGGACGGTTTAAAGAATGCGGGATTTAATACATCAGGCCCGTTTGATAGCGGATTTGGTGATTTAAACGATATTTTTGAAAGTTTCTTTGGCGGTTTTGGCGGTGGCTTTGGTTTTAGTGAAAGAGCAACAAACCCGAACAGTCCTCAAAACGGTGCGGATTTAAGATTAAATTTGCAAATTGAATTTGAAGAAGCTGCATTTGGTGTAAAAAAAGAAGTTAAAATATCACACTTGGAAACTTGTGATGAATGTAAAGGAACAGGTGCAAAGGCAGGGTCAACTCCTGAAACATGCCCGACTTGCGGAGGTACGGGAAGAGTTCAACAAGTTACGCAGACACCTCTCGGCAATTTCAGACAAATTACAACTTGTCCTAAATGTAACGGAGCAGGCAAGATAAATAAAAATCCTTGCCCGAAATGTAAAGGCGACGGAAGATTAGAAGTTGAAAGAACGCTTACAATTAATATCCCTGCAGGTGTTGATAACGGTTCAAGAATAGGTTTATCAGGTGAAGGTAATTGTGGTAAAAACGGGGGACGCCCAGGAGATTTAATTGTTGTTCTTTATGTAAAAGAGCATAAAGAATTTCAACGTGACGGGTTCGAAGTTTATTCAACCGTCAATGTAAGTTTCCCGCAAGCAGTTTTGGGAGATACAATAAAAGTAAATACCTTAGACGGAGAAAAGGAATTGACTATTCCTGCAGGGGTTCAGCCGGAACAGGTTCTTCAATTAAAAGGAATGGGAATTCCTTATTTGGGTTCAACCTCAAAGCGTGGAAACCACAATTTTGTTGTTAAAATCAAAACTCCTCAAAATATTTCACAAGAAGAAAAACAATTGTATCAAAAAATATATGAACTCAATTGTAACAAAAAGCCTTCTTCTAAATTCATTGATAAAATGAAGAATGTACTCCATAATTAAAAATAGAGGTAGTATGAAAATAAAAGCATTATTATTGAGTTTACTTATATTAGTTACAATGTCGGCAATTCCTGTTGAAGCAAGTCAGTTGCCTAAACAGGTAAGAGATTATCTTGTTTCGCAGAAAAAAGTTCCGACAATCAGGTTTGACGGAGTTGTTACATACAGCAAGGATTTAATGTATCTTCCTGTTTATCCTGCTTTTCCTGCTGAAATAGAATCAATCAAGATAGCAAAAACTTATCCTGCAAACCAAACAATGGATAAGTTTCCTGATGTTGTAATATTTAACAATAATTTTGCTTTGTTAAAAGTTATCAGAGTAAGTGAAAATACGGTTACGGTAAAAGATATTCAAGATTGGCCTGATGAAATTCAAACAGGCTTGCTGCCACAAGATATTATGGTTCCGCATGGACTTGTTTTACCTGAAAGTTTAGGCGGTATTATAGGTGATGTTCAAATTCCGTTAATCGGTAGTGCAAAAAGCTCAAACTTCGTAACATCAAGAAAATCCGCACCGCTTCCGTCGGGTAAAAAAGTAGCTGATACAAAAATCCATAATGTTCCTGCTTCTTTAAAGAATAAACTTTTCTTTGTTAACAATTTCCAAACGGAATATTTACAAGTATTTTCATCAACAGTATCAGAGCCGTTGTATTCTCTAAAGACATCAGGAGTTATGAAAGATGTTAAACCCGTATTAAACGGTCAATTTCTGCTTGTTGCAACAAACAACAAAAAGAATGTTGATGTTGTTGATATTAAGAATGAATATGTTGCTAAACATATTGATTTAACTGCAAATCCGTCTGAAATAGCAGTTGATGACGTTCATAAAAAGGCTTATGTTGCAAGTATTGCTGATGAATCATTATCAGTTATTGATTTAGAAGCAATGACCATGAAAGAAAAAATTCAGCTGGTAGGAGCTCCTCAAAGGCTTGCAATTTCAAAAGACGGTACAAAACTTGCTTATACGGATATGAAAACTTCTAATATTTATATCCTTGATTTGGCAAATGATTACACGAATAAACTTATTACAAATTTCCCGAATACAACAAAGATTATCTTAAAAGAAAACGTTCTTTATTTAATAGCAAGAACAAATCCGTCATTGAGAATTGTTCAATTTGATTTGTTTCAGGATAATCAAATAACAAAAAGCAAAAAGGATAGAGAAAAAGATATCTTGAAGAAAAAAGAAGAAGAAAAATCCGACGACAACTTTACGGAAGATTTAGTCACTACATATAGTACGAAAAAAGAAGCTGATGATGAAGAGAAAAATGTCAGAATGTACTCAACAAGTATAGTAGATATTCCTGTCGGAAAGAAACCGATAGATATTTATGAAAGAAATAATAACTTGTATGTTCTTTGTGCAGGAGATAACACGGTTTACACATATAATACGGGAACAAACTCCACTACAGCCGAAAAACTTCCTGTTGACGGTTTTTCGAAAGCATTCTCCCCTGTACCGAATTCTAACTTAGCGGTTGTTACTAATGTTGGAGATTTAAAGTATGTCGTGTTTGATATGGATAGCAACAAAGCCGTTCAAACACTTCCTATCAATGATTATATAAATACAATTACGATTTTGGAAAGAGACAATGGACAATAGAACTGCGGAAGTTTTAGAAAAACTGGAAAAAACATCTGATGAGTTTTGGAATGTTTCTCACCAAACAGGGAATTTTATCAATATGTTGATAAAATTGTCGCATATAAAAAATGTTCTTGAACTCGGTACTTCTAACGGATACTCGGGATTATGGATTGCTGATGCTTTAAAACAAACAGGCGGTCATCTTACAACTATTGAATTTTGGGAAAAAAGACAGTGCCTTGCAAGGGAATATTTTAAATATTGCGGATTAAGTGATATTGCTACTTTTAAAATCGGACAGGCTTATGATGTTATAAAAAATGAAATTCTTGAAGAGTTTGATTTAGTCTTTATTGACGCAAATAAACAAGAATATATAAAATTCTTTGAAGCGGTTCATCCTTTATTAAAAAGAGGCGGGGTTATTCTTGCCGATAATATTTTATCTCATGCAAAAAAAGTGCAACCGTTTGTTGAAGCAATTTCATCACACGAAGATTATCAGGTTCAAATTTTAGATTTACCTGACGGATTGCTAATGGCGTATAAAAAAGAGGTTTAGTTATGTCTGACGTAATAAAATCAATAAACGAAGATGAAATTAATATCTCTAAAGTTGGTGTATTTTATAACAGTGATAACTTGAAGGCAAAAAGTTCTGCGGAAGAAACTTTGAATTTTTTGCAAAAAAATAATATAAACGCAAAAATTTTAACAACAAACGAGTATGAAAAGGATATAACTACCGCTATAGTTTTAGGCGGCGACGGTACAATATTAAAAACGG
>CAVEOW010000090.1:0-6256 GCA_963617295.1 bacterium
TCACTTGCTGTCGTATTGCATAACATTTATTGTTCGTTTCGCTATGGTTGCAAAACTATAAATTAATTTTAAAATATCGATTGGGCATACTTTGCCTATCAATTAACGACCTTGCGACCCTAAAACAAGTTAATGGCGACATGTATTATTGAAAAATATAATATGGAGATTGAAAGATTATAGACTACCAAGTTTCATGTCATGCCGGAAGATTAGAAAAACAAGCGTCAGTGTAGTTTTTCAATCTGTTCAGAATCTCATTGTCTTTGAATTAAACAGATATATTCATTGTATTTAAGCCAAACACCGAAAGAAAAAGCGGAGTTGATGAAATTATTAACAATCGAACTTTTATTTGACGGTTCAAACCTAATAATAACACCGCACCCGGCTTTCTCAAATCTATTAAATTGTTTAAAAAGACATAATCAGCTGATGAAGGGAATCGAACCCTTGACCTATTGATTACGAATCAATTGCTCTACCGACTGAGCTACATCAGCATAAAAATATCTTACATTGAAAATGAGGTTTTTTCAACATAAGATATTCTTTATACTATTTTGCGTATTTCTTTAATAAATTTGTTGTTGTTTCATTGTTTTTATTTGCGGTTACAACTGTTTGAGGTTTTATTTCAACAGATTTATCTTTTGGCATTCTGTCTTTTAAAGGTTTTTTACCTGTTAGCAATCTCATAAATTTGAAATACTTACCTAAAAATCCTTTTCTGTTTTCATTCTTTTCTTCGTTTTCAACCAATTGTTCATAGGTTTTTCTTCCTACAGGCATACCTATTGATTTTCTTGTAACAATTTCTGTTGTTAATGTATTAGGTAATGCAACAGCAGCCATACCTTTTAGTGAACTGTTATAAGTTGAACGGAATGTTGAGTTAAACCAGTTGATGAACATTGTTTGATAGAATAATGCACTTAATCTTTGAATAATACGTTCATTAGCCTTTTCTTTAGCACCTTCCTTATCTTCCCCGTCAGATTTCAACATTACCATATTGTAGTTATCTGCAACCAAGAATGCTGATGTAACCGTTGAGGAAGCAAGTTTTGTCATCATAGCTAAGTCAGTATTTTTATTGTTTGATTGAGTTACTCCATTGAAAGATTTTTCTACAGCAGTATTTACATATCTTCCAAGTTTACCTTTTGCTTTTTGCATTGCTTCTCTTGCTGCTTCAATTTCTCCCTGTGGAGCGTGTTGTGCTATAAGTTGTGAATATTTTTCTGCAGCAGCTCTATACGGTTGAGTTTTTCTTTGCATTTGATCCATAGTATTAACAAATACATTTTGTATTGTTTTACCTGATTTTTGCTTTCTTTCGCCAAGAACTTCCGTTACAACCTTATGAACAGCCTTTTCAAATGATGTAATTTTTTTGCCGTTAGGAAGTTTTCCTATTTCAGCTTGGGCAATTTTCTTTTCAATTGGAGATTCAATTAATCTTATTGCCGTACTTACAATTTTGAAAGGTAATCTTGCAGCAGAGTATAAGAATTTGAACGGTTCTGTTACTATATCAACAAACGGTTTCAATTTTTTATCTACTGTAATCGGAGTTTCTTTTATTCTTGAAGAAATTGCATCTTCTATTGTTTTAGAAAGCTGTGTTAATTGTGTTTCTTCAAGGTTTACTCCCTTATTCTTTAATATTTCTTGTGTTTTTAACGCAACTCTGTCAAATTTATTTTCTGCAATTGAAGTACCTTCAAGTTTTATTGCGGTTGTAAGCGATTTTGCAACTTCTTCAGCTTGAGGAATATCACCTAAACTGCCTTTTACAACATTTATTACTTCAGACTTCTTATTACTCGGCAACGAAGACTTCATAACTTTTATAATTCCGTCACCTACTGTTTTTGTATATTTTTCTTTTACATATTCATGACCTTCTGCAATTTCCTTGCAGCCTGCGTCTTTCAAACTCTTTATTATACTTTCAAACTCGCTTTGAGGCATTTCAAAGTTTTTGAATGCAAGCGGATCATAAAATTTCTTTTTAATAGATTTCCCGAAATTTTGTATTCCTTTAACAACTTTGCTGTCTTTTGTTAATGAGCTGTTTTTAATGAAACTGATTGCAAAACCTGCAGCAAGAAGAATTCCTACACCTTTTTTCAACGTTTTGAAGTTTATTAAAGCTTTCTTATTTTCTTCTTTTTTCTTTTCAGTTTTATTTGCTTTATCATCTCCGGCAAAAGTTGTGAAAGATTCAAATATTTTTGGTTTATTTGCCCTATCATTTATTGTATTTATTTTTTGAGGTTGAACAGTTACAGTATTTTGTTTTTGTTCACTCGGTAAACCTTTTGATGAAACTTTAGCAGCTTTATTTTTCGGATTTTCTGCCATTTTCTTATTATATTCTTTTGCTTTATCTTTTGATAAGAACATAATAGGCTTGCCTAAACGTTTTCTTGAAGTAATTTCAGAGAACAATACCGTTGCAGCCGATGTTAACGGTGCAAACCATGGAATTGTATTAACTTGTTTTGTAAATGCACCTAATGTAATTAATTGAATATATGCGGTTGTGAATACTCTTGAAATTTCTTGTTTCTTTCTTGCTTGAGCTTCTTTTTTGGAAACATCTTTTGTATCTCCGCATAATACAGACAAATTGTACGCATCATTTGCCAAGAAAGCAACAGGGACAAGACCAGTAACGATTCTGTTTAACGGTCTTTCAAATGCAGTATTGAAGTTTCCTGTATTTTTATCAAAAAATTTATTACTTACTTTATAAAGATTTTCTCTTATATAATTATTAGCTTCCTCAATAAGTCCTTTTGCTTCAGGAGCACTATCAGGCTTATTTAACATATCTATTAATTTTTCAGGTCTGATACCTTTTTCTTTTGCAAATTTACCGACAACGTCTTTTGTCTTATCATACATTCCTTTTATAATATCGGTTTTTTCATCAAGTTCATTTAATTTTCTCGGAACTCTAAAGAAACTGCTGCTGTATAATTTTTCTGCACCAACTTTTAACCCCGGAACTTTCTTTGCTTTTTGCAATACCCAGTTCGCAGCGTACAAAGGAAGCCTTGTTATAGGAAATGCAGCATTTTCTACTACGCTTCTTCCTACTGATTTGGGCTTAATTGAAGAAACTCCCCTTTCGATGACGAAACGGGAGTTCTTTTCTAACATACCTTTTTCGGAAGCCAGTTTTCCTAACTTCGCACCCACTCTTTCGCTTATTTTCCCATAATTTCTTGAAAATATGTCAAACAATTTTTGTTCTTCTCTTGTTATTATGTTAACAGAGGGAACTGCTGCTTTAAAACTCGTTTTACGAGAAGCATTTGATTGTATAATTTTTCTCTTTGGTCTTATCATACTATTTTGTTTTGGGCTTATCGTGTTCATTATTTTTCCTTTGGCGAGAACTTTATCCTCATGCCTTAACAACTCAAAAATATTTTTTTGTTAGTTCTTTCATAAAAATGTAACAATGTAACAATTTTTATTCCGGATATCGGGAAGTTGCTTTTTTTAGCATTTTGGCAAGTTTTTCTGCTCCTATAAATTTTCTTTCTGTTATTTTTTCGCAGGCATGCTCAACATTATATTTAACAAACCTGTGTTCAAGCGTATAAGTCGATTTTTCTTCATCTATATCCATAACAACATAACAAGAATCAGGAGTTTCAGTAAAAGGTCGTCCGACACTTCCTGCATTTACAACTGTCTGCTCTGTATTTGTTTGGTAACCGCAAGGCATGTGTGTATGACCGCAAAAAATAATATTTGCATCAGTGCCTTTTATCATTTCCTCAACTTCTTCAATTTTTAAATCAGGAAATATATTTTCATCATTACGCCTCGGTGAACCATGTACTAATAATATTTTTATATTTCCGATTGTTATTTCTTTTTGAGGAGGAAGATTTTTCAAAAATTCTTTTTCTTCATCAGTCAACAATTCGCTGTCCGCCATATAAGCGTTAGCCATGACATCATTAACTTTTAAGATTTTATTATACGTTTCTAAAGAAAATACAGACAACATGTTGTCTGTATTTCCCTGAATTATATTTATATCTTTAGTATTAATTAAGTCATGAATTTTATTTAACGTTTCATGAGGCTCGGGTCCTGCCATGACTAAATCGCCCAAGCAAAATATCTTTCGACACTTCTCTTTTTCTAAATCGGCAAGCACGGCACTCAACGCATCAAGATTTCCGTGTATATCGGAGATTATTGCAATTTTCATTTATTTATCCCTAATATTATGTGCTAAAATTATTGTAACAGGAATAAATGTCATGATACAAAGAAGAATTTCAAAACAAATACAAGTCGGTAATATAAAAATTGGAGGGGATGCTCCTATCTCAGTCCAATCAATGACTAACACCGACACAAGAGATGTAAAATCTACCTTAAAACAAATTTACAATTTGGCTGAAACAGGCTGTGAAATTATCAGACTGGCAGTGTTAAACCCCGATGCGGCAGAAGCGATAAGAGAAATAAAAAAATCATCACCGCTTCCTATCGTATCCGATATACATTTTGATTACAGGTTAGCCCTAAAGTGTATTGAAAATGGGGTTGATGCACTTAGAATAAACCCCGGAAACATCGGGAAAGAAGAGAATGTAAGGAAAGTAGTTTCTCTTGCAAAAACAAATAATATACCGATAAGAATAGGTATAAACGGCGGGTCTTTAGAGAAAGACCTTGAAATTATGCAAATTCCGCTCGCAGAAAAAATGGTTACCGGTGCATTAATGCATATTAAAATTTTAGAAGACAACGATTTTGATAAAATTGTTATTTCTTTAAAATCAAGTGATGTTTTAACGACTATTGAAGCCTACAGACTTATGGCAAAAAAAGTTGACTATCCTCTTCATGTAGGAGTAACGGAAGCCGGTACTTTTACGGGAGGTATTATTAAATCATCAGTCGGAATCGGAACTTTATTGTCAGAGGGAATCGGTGATACAATAAGAGTATCTCTTACAGACTCTCCGATTGAAGAAGTCAAAGCAGGTTACTCGATATTAAAAGCACTCGGATTAAGAAAAAGAGGTATAAACTTTGTTTCTTGTCCGACTTGCGGAAGAACACAAATAAATTTAATAGAATTAGCTAAAGAAGTAGAAAAACGACTTGAAAGCCTTGATAAACCTTTAACGATTGCTGTTATGGGTTGTGCCGTAAATGGGCCGGGAGAAGCAAAACACGCTGATTACGGTATAGCTGGAGGCATAAATGAGGGTTACATCTTTAAGAAAGGTGAAATTATAAAACGCCTTCCCGAAGAAAAATTGGTTGACGAATTTATAAATATCATCCAAACGGAGAATATGTAGAAGTTGCATTCTCTAAAAAAATAGGCTATCATATTAGTAAAGAGGATTTGTTTAATATGAAAAAGACTATTGTATTATTAACAATGTTATTTATATCTCAATCGGTTTTTGCGGCTGTTGATACGCAATATATGAAATCCGAGCAATTTTTATATAACATAGGTTATTCAAAAGATGCTGCAAAACAAGTAAAAGTTGTTGCTGATGATCCGTATAGAGAACCTTATGTTGAAGAAACTAATTTCAAAAATGTTGCAAGACGTGTATATCACTACATTGTCCCCGGACAAGAAACAAATTTGGATTTCTACAATCATAGCGGTGATTTCAACGGTTGGAGCTGGAAAGATTACTAAAAATCATTTTATAAACAAAAAAGAAGAGTACTTTTGTATTCTTCTTTTTTTTATACCAATAATCACTACTTTTTGATATAATCTAAATTGTACAAAGTTAAAAAGGTTATTATGACAAAGAATTTTTCGGAAAGAAGTGTTAAAGAGTTTAATTTAGCAAGAAAAATATTCCAATATATAGCTTGCAATTGGTTTATAATTAGAGGTGTAAAAGCAAAATATAACGTTAAAAAGCCTATCGGACTCGAAAATATTGATAGAGAAAAACAATATATAATTACAAGCAACCATATAACAGGGTTTGACCCGTTTTTTATGCGTTCCCAACTCAATGTTCCAATTGCCTATATGGCGAAAAAAGAACTGTTCGAGCCGTTTTGGTCAAGAATATTGATGGATTGGTGCGGAGCGTTTGCCGTAGATAGAGATAATGTAAGCATTTCAACTATTAAAACCGCATTATCAATTAAAAAAACCGACTGGAACTTAGGTTTATTTCCGCAAGGAACACGCTGCAATAATGGCAAATTAGAACACGTTACTAAAGGT
>CAVEOW010000091.1:0-6075 GCA_963617295.1 bacterium
TATTCTGTTATTTTTATACAAATTTTAATATTTATTTTTTATTAAAAATTAATATTATGTATTCTTAAAATATTGGCAAACTGTTTTTTCTGTAATAGACTAAAAATATGAAATATATTGATAACGTTAGAAATTTTTGCATTATAGCACATATAGATCACGGCAAATCAACACTTGCCGACAGATTACTTGAGAAAACGGGTACAATTGCACAAAGAGATATGCAGGATCAACTTCTTGATTCTATGGATATTGAGCGTGAAAGAGGTATTACAATTAAGTTGAACGCCGCAAGAATGAATTATAAGGCGAAAAACGGTAAAGAATACATATTGAACCTTATTGATACTCCCGGGCATGTTGACTTCTCGTATGAAGTTTCCCGCTCTTTGGCTGCTTGCGAGGGTGCATTATTAATTGTTGACGCAACACAGGGTGTTGAAGCTCAAACCTTATCAAATGTTTATTTGGCAGCAGAACAAGACTTGGAGATTATTCCTGTTATAAATAAAATTGACTTACCCTCTGCCGACGTCGAAAGAGTTAGGGAAGAAATTGAAGAAGTTTTAGGTATTGACGCTTCAATGGCAATTCTCGTAAGTGCAAAAGAGGGAACAGGGATAGAAGAAGTTTTGGAAGCTGTTATTGATTTTGTTCCGCCGCCTGTTGATACTTCCGATAAACCTTTAAGAGCATTGGTTTTTGATAGTGCCTATGACCAATATTTGGGTACTTTATGCTTTTTTAAGGTCGTTGACGGAAATATTAAACTCGGAGATAAAATTAAATTTATGGCTTCGGGTAAAGAATATGAAATTACCGAACTGGGATATCTTAATCCTCACAGAGTTCCGGTTAAAGAACTTAAAACAGGCGATGTAGGCTATATGGGCTGTTCCATTAAAGAAATTACAAGGTTTGTAGGTGATACGATTACTCACGTTGAAAATGGAGCCGCAGAACCTTTAGCAGGATATAAAGAAGCATTGCCAATGGTATTTTCAGGTTTGTATCCTGTTGATAATGACCAATATCAAGATTTAAAAGAGGCTTTAGAAAAATTAAAGCTGAACGATTCAAGTATAACGTTTGAACCTGAAACGTCATCCGCTTTAGGTTTTGGTTTTAGGTGCGGTTTCTTGGGTATGTTACACATGGAAATTGCTCAAGAACGTTTGGAAAGAGAATATAATTTAAGCCTTGTAACTACGGCACCGAGCGTTATTTATAAAGTTCACAAAACAAACGGAGAAATTGTTTATATTGATAACCCGTCAAATTTACCTGACGCACAATATCGTGATTATATTGAAGAGCCTTATGTTAAAGTTTCAATAATTACTCCTAATGAATATGTCGGATTGCTAATGGATTTAGTTCAATCAAAGCGTGGCATTTTCCATAATATGACATATTTAGATAAAATCAGAGTTTCACTGCATTATGAAATGCCGTTAAGTGAAGTAATTACGGATTTTTATGATCAATTAAAATCACGCTCAAAAGGTTATGCAAGTTTAGATTATGAATTTAGCGACTATAAACGCTCTGACTTGGTAAAACTTGATGTTCTTTTGGCAGGTGAAGTTGTTGACGCATTAAGTGCAATTGTACACAAAGACAGTGCATTTTATGTTGGGCAAAAATTAACAACAAAATTAAAAGATATTATCCCAAGACAAATGTTTGAAGTTGCAATTCAGGCTGCAGTCGGCGGAAGAATTATTGCAAGAACAAATATAAAAGCTCTTCGTAAGAGCGTTTTGGATAAATGTTACGGCGGTGATATTTCAAGAAAAAGAAAACTTCTTGAAAAACAAAAAAGAGGTAAAAAACGTATGAAAGCCGTCGGCAGGGTAGAAGTTCCTCAAGAAGCATTTATGGCTGTTTTGAGTTTAAATGATGACTAAAAGGAGAAATTGATGTCACTTGAAAAAGCACTTGTTATGATACTGGCAGGGGGCGAGGGAAAAAGGTTATTTCCGTTAACAAGGGACAGAGCGAAACCTGCAGTTCCGTTCGGCGGTCGATATAGGATTATTGATTTTGTAATTAATAATTTTATTAATTCGGGCTTTTATAAAATAAAAATTTTAACTCAATATAAGTCTGATTCTCTAAACCAGCATATTGCAAGGAGCTGGCCTGTTTCTTCAATTTTAGGTCAATATATAGACCTTGTTCCTGCTCAAATGAGGACTGACGGTAATTGGTATAAAGGTACGGCTGATGCGGTATTTCAAAACCTTACACATATAAACGATGAAAATCCTCCCCAAGTTTGCGTTTTTGGCGGCGACCACATTTACAGAATGGATGTTTCTCAAATGATGAGATTTCACAAGTCAAATAATGCAGACTTAACAATCTCGGCAATACCTATTCCTATCTCGGAAGCAAGTGAGTTTGGAATAATAGAAGTTGATGAAAATTGGAGATTGACAGGTTTTCAGGAGAAACCTCAAACAACCCCAAAATCAATCCCAAACAGACCTGATATGTGTTTGGCTTCAATGGGTAACTACATTTTTAACAGAACAGAACTTGTAAATGAAGTTATTGAAGATTCAAAAGACGAAAATTCCGCACACGATTTCGGGAAAAATATCATCCCTAAAATGTTGAAAGAGGGTAAACGAGTTTATGTTTATGATTTTTCAAAAAATGAATATGAGGGAATGAGTGAGTCCGAAAGAGGTTATTGGCGTGATGTAGGAAGTATAGACAGTTATTGGCAAGCCAATATGGATTTATTGGATTATAATCCTGAACTTAATTTATATTCCGAAGATTGGCCGCTTCGCACATATAATTATAATTTTCCACCTGCAAAGTTTATATGGGAAGAGGGTGACAGAGTCGGCATGGCAACAAATTCAATGGTATCAGAAGGATGTATCATTTCAGGTGGAAGCATTTCAAGATGTATTCTTTCTCCCAAAGTAAGAATTAACAGTTTTTCAAATGTTACGGATTCTATTTTAATGGAAAACGTAAATGTAGGAAGATACTCTGAAATCAGAAAAGCAATAATAGATAAAAATGTAAACATTCCGCCTTATACTAAAATAGGTGTAGATTTAGAAGAGGACAGAAAAAGAGGATTTATAGTTTCGGCAGGCGGAGTAACCGTAGTGCCGAAAGGAGCAAAGTTATGAAGAGAAAAATATTAATAGGTGTTTTGGTCATTTTAACGGCATTGTTGTCGTTTGGCATATATGTAAAAGCTACACAGCCAAAAGTTGTTTACACTCCTAATCCAAACTTGAAAGCTCCGATAGAAATACCGGCTAAAAGTGTTTCCAAAATTCAGGATTTAAAAGATACAGATAAACCTGTATTAGCGTTATTTTACGTTGATTGGTGCAGTTTTTGCAGACGTTTTATGCCTGTTTTTGGAGATTTGGCACTTAAATATAATAAATATGATTTTGCCGTAGTAAATTGTGATTACCCTGAAAACCGTGCATTAGTCGAAAAAATCGGTATTATTTCATACCCGTCCGTCGTAGTTCTAGACCCTAAAAATGATTTTAGTTTCTCACTTTCTCCTGCTTCAATTCAATATGAAGATTATTTTAAAAGTGAGCTGCAAAACTATCTGAAATTAAGGGAAAGATTAGATAACAAAAAAGTTGACAAAGGTTTTTTATCCAATATAATAGTCCATAAATAGACTGTACAGTTTCGGACTAATTAGGAAAATAAACATTGGCTGATATTAAAGAAATAAGTGAACATTCCGCAAGATTATTGCAAATACATAGAGAAATTACGGATTTTTACAGTAATTACGCAAAATCCGTCGGTTTAACATATTCTTCGATGAGCGTACTTGCAATTATTTGGGAGGAAGAAGAAAAAGGGTGTAATCAAAGAGATATTACACTAAAGACCTATTTACCGAAACAAACCGTTAATGCGATAATAAAAAGTTTCAAAGAACAAGAAATTATAGAGCCTCCGGTAGAATCAAATTCAGATAAAAGAAACAAAGTTATTAATTTTACGGAAAAAGGCAGGGCTTTTGCAGATAAGATTATGAAACGTATTAAAGAAGCTGAATATAATTCTTTGGAAAAACTCGGCGATGAGAAAAGAAAAAAGTTAATTGAAACAATAGAATTATTTAAAAAAAATTTAGAAGTTTAATAAGATTAAGATAGCAAATAGAGGATACAAAATGAGTTATTTAAAGAATAAGAAAGCACAATGGATATTATTTTTAATTATATTGATTTGTGTACCGATAATTTACCAACAAGTAAGCGGTATGATTAAAGGTAAAATACAGGCTGAAAATATGAAAAGACCTGCTACGGTTCAGGTTACTACTCCGGAAGAAAGAGATATTTATTCTGAATCTTCTGTAGCAGGCAGAATTTCAGCAAAATATAGTGTTGATGTTTTAGCAAGAATTAACGGATGGTTGCAAAAAAGATTTTTTGATGAAGGAGCTTTTGTAAAAAAAGGTCAAACATTATTCTTAATTGAGCCTGACCAATATCAAAATGCCGTTAACAATGCGGTTGCAAATGTTAAACAAACACAAGCTGCATTAGTTAATGCTCAAAAAGAATTAGCAAGGGCAAAAGAACTTGTAAAACAAGATTATGTAAGTAAATCATATTATGACCAAGCATTAGCTACAAGAGATCAAGCTCAAGCTGCTTATGATGCTGCAAAAGCTCAATTGGCAGATGCAAGACTTAATTTGAGTTATACAAAAGTAACTTCTCCGATAGACGGTAAAATCGGTAAAATTATTATTACGGAAGGTAACTTAGTTAATACACAATCAGGTGCTTTGGCAAGAATAGTAAGCGTAAGCCCTATTTATGTTACTTTTAATATTAAAAGCGGAGAATTCATAAAATACAGAAAACTTGATAATTCGGTAGATTTCAGCAATATGTCAGTTAAACTTCAACTTGCTGACGGCACAATTTATGATGAAGAAGGCAGAATTGAGTTTGTTGATAACGAAGTTAACCAAACAACAGGTACTATTGCTTTAAGAGCAACATTTGATAATGCTGATGAATTGTTAGTCCCGGGGGATTTTGTAACTGTTCAAATTACGGCTAAGAACCCAAGACACGTATTGCTTGTTCCTCAAGCATCCGTATTGGATGACGCAACAGGCTATTATGTATGGATGGTTGATGAAAACGGTTTAGCTGAAAGACGTGATATAAAAGTTTCTGATGAAATAGATAAGAAATGGATTGTTGAAGAAGGTTTATCAGCAGGCGAAAGCTATGTTGCTAAAGGTGTTCAAAGCATTCGTTATCCGAAACAACCTCTTAAAACAGAACAGTTAGAAGAACGACAAAATCAAGAAAATACCGAAAAAGTTGCAGAGTAGTTTAAAAGAAACGGCAGAAACAAATGGAAGATAATAAAAAGAAAAAAGGTTTATATTTCTTTATCACAAAACCGCGTTTTGCGATAGTAATATCAATTTTAATAACAATTGTCGGATTAATTTCAATGTTCGGCTTACAATTGGAGAAATATCCGAACATTACACCTCCTCAAATTACGGTTAGTGCTTCATATCCGGGGGCAAGTGCTGCGGTTATCGAATCTTCGGTTGCTTCAATACTTGAATCTCAAATTAACGGTGTTGAAAACATGTTATATATGAGTTCAACCTGTTATGATGAAGCGTATTCTTTAAGTATATTCTTTAAAGTAGGAACAAACAAAGATATTAACCTTGTTAACGTTCAAAACAGAATTAAGCAGGTTGAGTCTTTGCTTCCCGAGGACGTTAAGCGTTTAGGTGTTACTGCCGTAAACAGAGTATCAGGTGCAGGTGCTTGTATTTTAAGTTTGATGAGTGATGACGGGTCTTGGAATCAATTAGACTTAACAAACTACGGTACTATATATATTAAAGATGAAATTAAACGTTTAAAAGGTGTCGGTGATGTAAACGTATTCGGTGCCGGTGATTACAGTATGAGAATATGGCTTGACCCTCAAAAAATGGCTAACTTAAATATTAGTGTTTCTGAAATCAAAGCTGCTATTTCTACTCAAAACGTACAGGTATCATCAGGTGCGTTG
>CAVEOW010000092.1:0-5972 GCA_963617295.1 bacterium
GGTTCCTTATGTTAATTTACAACAATCTTGATTATTCAAAAAAAAGTATTATTATGTTTAGTATGAAAAAACTTTTGGTGCTATTTTCAATATTTATCTTTTCGGCGTGTAGTTCTTTAGCTTTGACACCGGAAGAATGTGATACGTTATATGAGAATGCACAACCGTTTCAATCAAAATTATTTAATGATATAGACCCGTTCCAAGACGAAGATAATATAAAGTATGCTTGGTCACCGTATCCTTTATTTAGAACCTCTGCTAATCTTTATTTCAAAGATTACAAAATTGAGCCGGGGTATTATCTTTTAACGCCGAGAACAATGGGCGGAAAAGATTATGTTTTGTTTAAAGAAAACGGCAAAGTTTCTTTTGTAATTCCTGTCGCAAAAAAAGAAAAAACACCGATTAATTTCTATCAGGCAAATACCCCGAAAGTTAAATTAACCAAAATGCAAAAAATCGGAGAGAAAGTTAAAAAGAAGTTTTATGATTGGGCTCAAGATTCAGGACGTTCAACCCCGCCTAATTCACTTGTAAATATTGATGTCGAAATAAAATATATCATAATGTCGCTTTATTACGGGGATGATAAATATATTGTTCTATTTAAAAGAAGCCCATATTAATATACCTTTAATAAAAAGATTTTCATTAACATTAGTAAAGGTTTAATAGCATTAATAATTTGTCATATAAGATTTTTAAGATAAAATTATATTATCAGACTATAAGTTGGGGATTACTATGGAATTTTTCAGAAAACATAAAAAAGCTATAATTTTAGTTTTATTAGTATGTGTAGGTTTATGGTTTTTGGGTGCTTCACTCATTACAATGATTTTCATGATGAGATAACAGCAGGTATTTATATACATGTTTGGTAAGTTGAGAAGTTTTATTGCTATTTTTATAATTCTCGCCACATTTTCAAGTGTGACGGATTATGCTTATGCAACTTCTACTGCTCAACAGGCTAAAAAAGTTGAACAAGAAAGACAGCAAATCAGACAAAAAATTAATTCTTTATCAAGATTAGAACGACAAGAATCTAATAAATTAACAAAAAATCAAAGACAACTTGAAAGAAATCAGCAAGCCTTGAAGAAATCTCAAGAGCAATATTCCAGAAAACAAAAAAATATTTCCAACTTACAAAAAGATTTAGATTCTTATTTGGCTCAATATAACTCAAGACAAAGAAAAACCTCCGAAAGAATCAGATACATATATAAAACAAAGCATACACTGGTTTTTGACCTTTTAATCTCAACTAACAGCATAAGCGAATTTTTAGATAGAGTTTATTATCAAAATTTGATTATTCAAGCTGATAAAAAGAAAATGCAAACCTTGAAACAAGACGCAAAAAATGTTGCAATAACGAAACAACGTCTTGAAAAAGAAAAGAAACAATTATTGGGCATTATGAAAACAATTGACAAAGAAAATGCCGATATAAAAACTACAATTCAGAAAAACAAATCAATGATTGATAAAATTCAGAACGATAAACGTGCTTATGAACGTTCTGAGAGAGAATTGAAAAGACAGTCCGACAGCTTAGCTCGTATCATTGCTAAAACAACTAAAAATAGCGGAGTTGTTGTCGGTTCAGGATTCTTACTTCCTGTTCATGGCAGAATTACTTCTCCGTTTGGTTGGAGAATTCACCCGATTTTCAAATCAAGAATTTTCCACTCCGGTATTGACTATGGTGTTCCCACAGGAACTCCGATAAAAGCTGCAAACGCAGGTAAAGTAATATATGCAGGTTGGTATGGCGGATACGGAAAAGTTGTTATTCTTGACCACGGTTCTTGTACGGGTGCACCTACTACAACTTTGTATGCACACATGTCACAGCCTAAAGTTTCGGTAGGACAATACGTTGAAAGAGGTCAGGTTGTAGGTCTTGCAGGTGCAACAGGTTATGCAACAGGTCCGCATTTACACTTTGAAGTTCGTATAAACGGTAAACCTCAAAACCCAAACAATTATTTATAAGGAATAAATTATAGTGAAGTTTAGAAGTTTAATTTTAATATATATTTTATGTATCTCAAGCATTGGCGTTGCCAAAGCGGTAGAGCCTTATCACGAGCTTGGTATCAATCCTATGTATTCAATGCTTAACCCTGCTTACATAGAGGGCGGAGAATATATGTATGAACATGATACCGTTATGGACATGTTCCAAAGAAGAAAAGAAAAAGCTACAAATAAAAATAATATAAAAGTAAACTCACCTCAATTTATAAAAGATAAATCTCAAAATGAAAAAGAACCTGCAAACAGCATAATTTTGAACAAAGAAGATGCAATAAAAAGCTTCTTTGAGCCGGATACCGTAGAAAAAGAAGATAAAACCGTAACAGAAGAGCAAGAACCTAAATTTATGGAGTTTGAACCGTTTAATTCAAAGGTAAAAAATGAAAAATCAGACTCTGATGACGGTAAGTTTGTAAGCAAAAAGAAAAAATCTAATGCGGACTTGGTTAAAGAAATAGAAAAAGAACAAAAATTAAAAGAGAAAGCAGCCGCAGGAGAAGTAGATGTTCCATTCAAGGAAAGACTCAAGTTTTGGAAAAATATAAAGAAAGCAGAAAAACCTAAAAAAGAGGAAGTTGAAACTCCGCAAGAACCTGACTTAAAGTTAAGTGCTGATTTTATGGAATACTTCCCCGACAAATATGAAGTGGAAGCAGTCGGGAATGCAAAAATTGCATTCCAAGACGGAAGTTTTATTTTAAGTGCAAATAAAATAACATTTAATTATGACCAAAATATAGTAACTGCAAGAGAAAATGTTGTACTGTTATCTAATGATGTTATTACCGAAGGGGATTTTATCAGGTTAGATTTAAGTAAACCTGAGGGATTTATTTCTAATCCGATATCAAAATCAGAGGGTATTCAACTTGCGGCAAAAGAAGCATATTTATATTCTGACAGAATAGAGGAATATGACGGGGTAGCAAAAATTTTAGCTGATGAAACTTTAAAATTAGGTGTTAGTTCTTTTTCAGGATACGTTGACCCCGGTAACGTTTTTGCCAGTAAGTTAAGACCGTCTCAAAGAGAAACCGTTTCAGGCGTATATTCAATAAAAGCAAAAAATATCTATATTGATTCAAAAGACAATAACGAAGTTGTTACAATAAAAAATGCAAGTTTGTATTTAAAAAATCGTAAAATCGGCTCAATTCCGTCTGTAAGAGTTTATTCAAACAAAGAAAGAACAAATATTGAAACAAACGCTCCTGAATTAGGGTCAATCAGCAGTTTAGGTTCATACATAGGACCTGCCGTTGTTTTAAATGTCCCTGGTGGTTCAACTTTAAAATTAGCTCCTGTATTAACATACGGAGATAACAAACTCGGGATAGGCGGTATTGCAAGATTTCGTAACCAATACAATATGACAGAAGTTGCATACGGAACATCAAAAGACAACGTTTTAGTAAGAGGTCGTCAAAAAATAGTTCCGGGGTTGACTTTTGACTATTCACGATTGATGAACCAAAGTGAATGGTTTATGGGTTACAGAAAACCTAAATATGCAGCTCAATTGAGATATGCAAGAACTGATTATGTTAAAGACTTAGACTTGTATTTTGCTCAAATGTACACGGCAGGTGCTTTTGTAGATAATGTGAAAAATAAAGACTTAGGAGATACCGAAGGCAGATTTCGTTGGATGACTCAATCGTACAAGAGTTTATACAATTACCGAAACGAAGAGGGTAATGTCGGTGTTAACTTTGGATTGGTTGCTCAAACAGGTGCTACCGTTTATACAACAGGTGATGTTCACGGTATCGTAAGAGTAGGCCCATCTATCAATACGGAAGTAGGACCATGGCAACAATCTTTAATGTATTATCAATCTGCGATTGCAGGTAAATCACCGTTTGATTTTGACCGTTACAGATACGGACGTTCTAACGTTGTGTTGATTGAAAGTTTAAGAGTCTGCCGTTATTTGACATTAGGGTATTTGACTTCTTTGGCACTTAACAGGGATGCAAGAAATGATGACTTATTCCAAGAAAACAGATTCTTAGTCAGCGTAGGTCCTGATTATGCAAAAGTTACGGTCGGGTATGACGCAATTAGAAATAATACAATGTTATTATTCTCTATGTTAGTAGGAACAAAGGATTCTGATGTTAAGTTCAAACGTACGGTAATTAAAAATCCACAAAAATTCGGACAAACAAATTCGAAATCAAAAGATAAAGAAAAAGAAGAGAAAAAAGCTCTCAAAAAGAGATTGAAAAAAGAAGTTAAAGAACAAGAACAAAAAGAAAAAGAATACGCAAAAGAACTTAAAAATTTAACGAAAGAAATTGATTAACTTCAAATTTGAATATCTGTCCGATTGCATTTGTTTGAAACATCAGCTAAGATTTTTTTATGAGTATATTGGAAATAAAAAACTTAAATTTATCATTTTCTTCTGATGACAAAGAATATCAGGCATTGCACAATGTCAATTTGGATTTAAACGAAAGTGAAATATTAGCCGTTGTCGGAGAATCAGGCTGCGGGAAAACTATTACGGCAATGTCAGTATTAAGACTTTTAGCTGCAAATGCAAAAATTACCTCAGGTGAAATTTGGTATAAAGGAAAAAATTTACTTTCGTTAAAAGACAGTGAAATGCAGAAAATAAGAGGAAGAGAGATTGCACTTGTACCGCAAGATCCGATGACATCATTAAACCCTTTATATACAATAGGCTCACAATTATTAGAAGTTATTGAAACACATCAAAAAATAAAAGGAGAAGAAGCAAAAAAAGTTGCAACCGAGGTTTTGGATTTAGTAAAAATTCCGAATGCGAAAGAAAGATTAAATTCATATCCGCATGAGTTCTCGGGCGGTATGAGGCAAAGAGTAATTATTGCAATGACAATAGCCTGCAAATCAAAAATAATTATTGCTGATGAACCGACTACCGCATTAGATGTTACTGTTCAAGCACAAATAATAGAATTATTAAAAGAAATTCGAAGAGATTTAAAGACTGCGTTTATATTTATTTCACACGATTTTGGGTTGGTATATGAATTTGCGGATAATGTTGCGGTTATGTATGGCGGGCATGTTGTAGAAAAATCAAGTGCAAAAGAGTTATTCTCAAACCCGAAACACCCTTATACAAAAGCTCTTTTAAAGGCTTTACCTGATTTTAACACAACAAAATTAGAACCTATTGAGGGAACTCCCCCATCCATTAAGGATGTAATTTTAGGCTGCCCGTTCGCTCCGAGGTGTAAATCTAAAATAGAAATATGTAGTACAATTCCGCCAAGAGTATATAATGTTGAAAATGCACACGTAGCATGCCATTTATATCATAAAGATTAAAAACTAATCCGCTACTTGTAATTAGTTTTACTTAACACCAAGGCTGGCAATAATATCTTTAAAATCTGTTGATAATATTTTAGAAAAGTCCTCAGGCGAGATTTGTGTTGCAATCAGTGCCATTACATCTTGCGGTAATTCCTCCACCATTGGTAACAATTCATCAGTTTTTAACACCGATAAACAATTTAAAACATCTTCTTTTTTCATCTTTTGGAATGGGAATACCATTGCATCAGGAGAAAATTCCTTAAATAATTCAGGTTTTTCTTTCAACAAACCTCCAATAATTTGTTGCTTGCCCTCTTTTTCCAAACTGAAAACAGCACCTTTAAATTGGTCATCATTAAAGCTGTTGACCTGTTGCAGTATATTTTCTTTTTTATCGTAGCAAGGTTGCCCTGTCATTTTTTCCATCATTTTTTGAAGTTGTTCTTCTTCAACTCCTTCAAATGCATTTGCAAACATATCACGATTTATCTTATCAGAGGACAAAAATTCATCCATATAGTCCTCAGGTAACATTTTTAAGAAGGTATCTTCATCCATATTTTTAAGTACAAGTTTAGATAAAGTTTCTTGAGGAAGGTTTTTCA
>CAVEOW010000093.1:0-5889 GCA_963617295.1 bacterium
GGTGTTAAGTTGCTTGAATGCGATTTTACTTTTATATCAAGTTTCGTATCAAGGTACTCAATAAAGTCCTTGTTTGCCATTCCGTATTCTTTTGCTAATTCATATACTCTTTTATTTTCAACTGTCATTAATTAATATCCCGTTTTATTATACAACCATATTATATTTGTACCACAAGCATACTATTAAGTACAGTATCTTGCTCTTTCTTAATATTTAAGTAATAAATAAACAGGAAAATTGTCAAAATTACAGAGCTTTTTCAGCTTCTAACTTCATTTCGGGAGTAATTCTTTTCTTTTTTAATGCTAATTTTAAGCAGTTTTCATCTTTGCAGAAGTATAAAGAACGACCTTGCACCTCGTTATTTAGATTTAATTTATATTCGCCTGTTTTAAAATCTTTAGTTATTCTGATTAATTCAGACTTGTTTTTTTCACATCTGCAAACATTGCAAACTCTCGTATCTTTTTCTTTTCTGCTCAAAGTGCCGCTTCTTTCTTTTTATCTGTTTGCGTAATTCTGTTATATAAATCGTGGTCTATATTATTTTCAACCGATTCAAAAATCTTATTTTTTGCATAATTTATTGTTAAAGCGGTTGCAGTATAGATTTTTTTGAGTTCGTCTTCACTTTCAAAAAATTCGCCGTCTGCATTTATAATCTCTGAATTTTTTATATCTTTCTTTGCAATTGCAAGCGTATATGAAAATTTATCTTTTAAATCCACATGGTTGTAATCGTCTGCCAGACTGCCGGTTGCACAAGAATACAATAAATCTGACAAATTCTCGTTTAAAACAGATAAGAATGCCTGAAAATCATAGAATTGAAATCCGTTATAAAATTCTAAAATATAAAAGTTTCCGTTACTGATTTTTAACTTCATTCCTATTATGCCTGTATATCCGTCCGAGAATTTTGCTATGTCATCAATAATCGGATATATCGCTCTTTTTAAAATATTTACTACAATATTCTTTTCTATTTTTTGAGTCGGTGCAATCGCAGACGTGTAATTATCTCCTGATAAACGCTCAACTGAAATTAAAGGAAGAGCATTGTACCCGTCCGTAATAAAATACAAATACAACGGCTCTTCATCTATATAACTTTCAATGACAATTTTTTCGTTGTCATTTTCAAATATCCTCTGAATTCCCTCTTTTGCCTTAGAAAAATAATTATATTTATCCGAAATTCTTTCTGTTAAAGTAAAATCATTTTCTAAAACAATAGGAAATTTTGAGCTTCTTGCATAATCCAATGCTATATTTTCACGGTCAAAAATGCCGAACTTAGGAGTCGGAATTTTTAATTTGTACATTATCTTTTTCGCAATACTGTTAAAGAACGTTATTCTTGCAGAATCCGCAAACGGAGCAAATACGGGAAATCCCTCTTGTTTAAAAGCATTTGCTATTCCGTTTATTATTGCTAATTGAGATAGAACAATCGTAAACTCTATGGCATTATATTTTACAAACTCCATAAGAGAATTAATATCGTTATCTTTAATATTTATATTTGTGTAGAAATCCGATTTTCCTGTTTCTCCTGACGTAATATAAATATCATGACTGTTATTTTGAAGATAAATATACTTCGCCAATAAAACAGAATTTAAATCAGTACCTACAATTAATATTTTCATAACTTATTTTAAATCTTCTCTTAATTTTTCTGCACTTCTCAAATATACATGATGTATATCTTTTTGTTCAAGATTTGTATTTATGTTAACAAGAACTCTTAAACACATTGTTAAAGAATTTTTAATTTTCATCTCGTTATAGCACATCATTGGAACATATTTCCACTCGGGGAAAACTTCTCTTGCAATTTTAGCAGGATGAACGCAATCAATATCATCCGTCAAAGAAAAGAATACACTTGCAATATCTTTTTCGTCATAGTTGTTTCTTTTCTTCATTTCAGTTAATAGTTCAACTACTACTTCTTTTAAGTTCTCAACTGTGTTACGCTCAAGTGTTGTAGCTCCTCTAACACCTCTTTGATACATTGTTAACCTCCTAATTTATCTCCAACCTTAACCTTAGCACCGTTTACAAAGTCAAAAGCATTCATTACACCTTTGCTTTCGGGTTTTACCTTTTCTATTAATATTGTTCCGTTTCCCGTAGAAACTTCAATTCCTTTTTTTGTTGTATTTACAACTTCTCCGGCTGATTTTGTACATGTTGAAACAACCGAAGATGAAATTATTTTAAGTGCTTTCCCACAATACGAAGTATATGCAGTCGGAAATTCGACCATAGAGCGAATTTGATTATGGATTTCAGTTGCACTTCTGTTCCAATCAATTAACCCGTCTTGTTTTTGGAATTTCTTCGCAATGGTTACTCCTTCATCAGGTTGTTTTTGCGGTTTTAAACTTCCGTTATAAAGTCCTAATATTGTATCAACAAGCAATTGAGGGGATTTTTTACTTATAATTTCTCTTAATTCAATATCTGTCATTGTATCTGTAATTGTGATTTCATCGGTTTTACAGATATCTCCTGCATCAAGCTCTAAAACCGTCAACATTGTTGTTATTCCTGTTTTTTTATCTCCGTTGTAAATACAACGTTGAATAGGGTTTGCTCCTCTATATTTAGGAAGTAATGAAGCGTGCAAATTTATTGTTGAAAACTTCGGTATATCCAAAACTTCCTGAGAAAGAATTTGTCCAAACGCAAAAGTTATAAAGAAATCAGGTTTCATATCTTTTAACTTCGCAAGCAATTCAACATCCTTGCTTATTCTTTCTGTTTGAAAACATTCGATATTATTTTCTGTTGCAAAAACTTTAACAGGCGGCGGAGTCAATTTATTTCCTCTGCCTTTTGGTCTGTCGGGTTGAGTTACAACCGCCAAAACCTCAATATTGTATTCTTTATTCAATTTTTCAAGACTTTTTACCGCTATTTCGGGAGTTCCCATGTAAACAATTCTAATCAACTTTTTTCTCCTCAACAATCGGTTGACTTTGGATTGCTTCTTCTAAAGCAGGTTCTTCAAGTAAATATTTATCTTCAACAGGATTTAATCCTTTTTCTCTTAATGCTTTATCAGCGTCAAATCTGTTTCTGCAATGGTCAATGAACAAAATACCGTCTAAATGGTCAAATTCATGTTGAATTGCTCTTGCCAATAAAGTCCCGTCTTTTACTTCCATAACAAACGGACGACCTTTTATATTTAATGCCTTGATTTTTACATAACTGTATCTTCTTACGTTTGTATAAACGTCGGGGAAACTCAAGCAACCCTCATAAGAATTAACAGCTCCCTCTTTTTTTATGATTTTAGGGTTGATAAAGGTAATAGGATTCATTGTTTTAGGATCAGTTCCTACGTCAACAACAAATACTCTAACGTTTTCCCCAACCTGCGGAGCAGCTAAACCAACACCGTTTGTAGCATACATTGTGTCATACAAATCATCAACGAGTTGTTGAATTTTTTTTGATATCTTATAAACATCTTTTGATTTTTCTCTTAAAGACGGTGTTCCGTATTTTACAATCTTTCTGACTGACATATTATAAACCCTTTATTCTTCTTTTTCATTTGATTCGCCAAATTTGGCATGCCTGTTAAGGATTATCATTATAACAGATAACACAACGGCATATATAAAATATTTTGTAGTATCGGAAGAAACAATATATGTAGCAAGCCAACCCATAAGTGTAGAAAATGCAACAACAACCAACACCGCTTTATTTTGAGATAACCCGAGTTTTAACAATTTATGATGAATGTGTTCTGCGTCTGCTACAAATGGTGAAGTTCCTTTTAGAATTCTTCTTGTAGATGAAAATGTTATATCTAAAAGAGGAACAGCTAATATTAAAAGAGGAACATACATTTTGCAGTCGGCAGTTTTCATTGAATACATAATTGATAATGCTGCAAGCAAAAATCCTGCAAATAAAGCACCTGAGTCACCCATAAATATTTTTGCCGGATGAAAATTATATGTTAAAAATCCAAGCATTGACCCTGCTAAAATAAAAGCAATTAAACTTATTACAATATCAGATGGCACCAAAGTCAATGATATTAATCCGATTGTAACCGAGCTTATTGAAATTACGGACCCTGCAAGCCCGTCAACCCCGTCAATAAAATTAACGGCATTACTGATTCCTGCAAGCCAGCCGACTGTTAATATATAAGAAACAATAGCCGGTATATGAACCAAACCTATTGTCGGGATATATGCCGAATCTATTTTTACACCCAATAAAAATACTATTGTTGCAATAGAAAGTTGGATAACAAATTTAAACTTAGCCCCGAGTCCATATACATCATCAACCAACCCGAGCAGAAACATTAAGGAACCACCGAGTAAAAGCCCTGACAGTAAAGAACGGTGAGGATAATAGCTCAATATGATTAACGCAAAAAAAGATATTACGGTACATACCCAAATTGCGACTCCACCTAATCTTGGAATAGGATGAGAGTGAATTTTTCGCTCGTTAGGTAAATCCATAAGCCCTTGTTTTTGTGAAAACGAAATTATAAGCGGAACTAAGAATATACCTACAATAAAAGCGATAACAGTACCTATTATGTTTGCTTCCGATAATTGTAAAATTGTCATAATTAATCCTTATATAGCGGGTACTTTTCGCATAACTTCAAAGAACGTGCCCTCAATTCTTTGATTTTATCTTCATCTTTTGTATCGGAAATTTTTACTGCTTCTGCAATGATTTTTCCGACTTCTTTCATATCTTCTTCTTTGAAACCTCTTGTTGTTACTGCAGGAGAACCAAGACGAACTCCGCTTGTAACAAAAGGACTTTGAGGATCATTTGGAACGGTATTTTTATTCGCCGTAATACCTATTAATTCTAATACATTAGCAACATCTTTACCTGTTTTGCCGACTTTTCTTAAATCTAAAGTCATTAAGTGGTTTTCAGTTCCGCCGCCTACTATATCTAAGCCCTCTTCCATTAATGAGTTTGCAAGAGCTTTTGCATTTTTTACTACCTGCTTTGCATAAGCCTTAAAATCATCAGATAATGCTTCTTTTAGGGCAATTGCTTTACCTGCAATTATATGTTCCAACGGTCCGCCTTGAGTTCCGGGGAATACTGCTTTATCAATTCCTTGTGCGTGTTTTTCTTTGCACATAATAATTCCGCCTCTCGGACCTCTTAAAGTTTTATGTGTAGTTGTAGTTACAAAATCAGCGTAAGGGAACGGACTTGGATGTTCACCTGTTGCAACAAGTGCCGCAATGTGAGCAATATCAGCCATTAATAAAGCCCCTACTTCATCAGCAATTTCTCTGAACTTTTTGAAATCTATAATTTTTGAATAATTGCTTGCACCGCAAATTATTAATTTAGGTTTGTGTTTTAAAGCTAACTCACGAACATTATCATAGTCAATTTCACCGTTGTCATTAACACCGTATGAAACAATGTTGAAATATAACCCTGAGAAGTTTACCGGTGAACCGTGTGAAAGGTGTCCGCCGTTAGATAAATCCATCCCCATTACGGTATCTCCCGGTTTTACGGCATACATAAAAACTGCCATATTTGCTTGAGCTCCGCTATGTGGTTGAACATTGGCATGCTCTGCATTAAATAATTTTTTTGCTCTTTCTTGTGCCAATTCTTCAATTTTATCAACATTTTCGCAGCCGTTATAAAACCTTTTATATGGTTTACCTTCTGCATATTTGTTTGTTAAAACACTTCCACAAGCAGCCATTACAGCTTTTGAGGTGAAATTTTCGCTTGCTATTAATTCTATTGTAGTTTGTTGTCTTTTTAATTCTTTTTCAATTAAATCTGCAACTTCTTTATCTTCTTGTCTTATTATTTCCAATTCCATTTTATATCCCCGTCTAA
>CAVEOW010000094.1:0-5863 GCA_963617295.1 bacterium
AAAACTTGATACAAGGGATATTCCTCTATCGGTAACAGAGAAATTCATTCCACAATTTAATTTTGTCTTCAATTTTGAAAAAGCTACGGAATCTTTAAATGCACTTCCTCTATTTAAAAGTTCTTCTAATATATCAAGCTCAGCCCTGTAATTTTCCTTATTTGGTTGAACATTTGTCAGATTGATTTCAAATGTAGCGTCTGCAGCATTATTAGCCGGACGCATAAGTACTTGCATATTATTTTGTAATTTATAACTTTTTATTTGAGGTATTTCTTCTGCAACTGAATCTAAAACTGAAACACTTTTTCCGAATGAAACTGTTTTTTGTTCAATATTTAGTTCTTTTATTTCATCGGACTGCCCAAAAGATATTTGTTTTGATTTAGCTGTTTCATAATTACTAATTATTTGTGCTTCAGGTGTTGCATCAGGATGCATAACGCATATTGCTGCTTTATTTAAGTCTAAATATTTTTTTGCCATCTCGGAAATATCTTTAGGAGTGACGGAAGAAATATCGTTCGGATAGTCATTGTAATAGTTAAAGTCATTATTTCTATCCATTATAATAAGACGATTACTGATTGACTCTGCATACTCTGATTCATTCTTTGCAGCGTTTTTCTTCTCATTTATTATGTCTTGAATATCTTCATCAGACGGAGGATTATTTATTAAATCCGTAATTCCTTCATAAATTACTTTTAAAACTTCTTCGACTTGTTCTTCCGGTAAATATAACCCGGCAGACAAAACTCTTGGAGCATTCCTGTCTGAAGATATTCTTTCCATTCCAAAATCTAAATTAAGGGAATATTTATCTAACACTTTTGATACATTTGAATTTTTTGAAGCTAAATAAGATAATAAAATTTTAAGTCGATTAATATCTCTGTTTGAAATTCCTGCTTCAATTGGGAAACCTATGTTAATAAATGCTCCGGGGTCTTTCTTTTGTTTATAATCAACTCTTGATGGTTTATTTGTCGGAACTAATTGTGTATATTGTCTTTTATGAATATTAGATGTATCAGGTCTTTTATTATAATATTTAGAAACAAGTTGCATTGTTTCATCAATATCAACATCTCCTGTTATAACGGTTACTGCATTATCAGGAGTGTACCAAGTATTATAATAATCTAAAACTTTTTCTCTTGTCAGAGAATTTATATTATCTTTAGTTCCAATGACTAAGTCTGGAGAGGTTGATTCTATCCCAAACAAATTTTTTAAAATTATTGAAGAAGAAAGACTTGCATAATCATCCGAATACATATCGATTTCGGATTTTACAGGTTCTTTTTCCCTTTCAATTTGATAGGCAGGGAATGTCGGAAACTGTGTTTGCAGAGCATTTAATCTTATTGCTTCTTCCAAAGATTTATCATCCAATAACTGTAAATTTAAATGGTATTGAGTTTCAGAAAATCCTGTGTAAGCATTTGTATTTCCACCTAAATCAACCAGTCGTTTATCATATTCTCCGGGGGCTAAGTCTTTGCTCCCGTTAAACAAAGAATGCTCTATAAAATGGCTTATTCCCCTTAATTCATCAGGCTCATTCATAGAACCGACATTAAAAGATGTTCTTATATAAGTAGGACCTTCTTTTGGCAAAATAATTACACGTTGACCGTTTGAAAGTTTAAACATACTTGCATTTTTATCAAGTCCGGGAATTGGAATTTCACCTATTTTTGTATAAGAAACAGGCGTACTTCCATTAACTTGAGAAACTCCGTTTGTATAAACGCTTGGCAAAAGCGATGTTTTTTGCTCAGCATTAAATGTCGGAACTTCCTTTTTTGAAATTTCAATTTTTTTTATATTGTTTAAATGTACGTTATTACTTGTAATTTTCATAAAAATATTATACTTTTATATGTGTAAAAACATATACTAATATTTTATTGCCCAAAAAGATAAAGTATGATTTATATATTTTTACAAAATATGAACAGGTTGGCAAAAAATATAATGTTTGGCATTATAATACTTGGAAGTGAAAAATTATTATGTATGACATAACAAGACTATATCCGCAATATCAAAGAACACAAGACAGAAGAAAACAAAATATTCCTGTTGCGGTTGACAGAAGAAGCGGAGTTGACAGAAGAAGCTCTGACAGAGTTGCTTTAGACAGCAAATTAACACGAGATATTTTTGAAGTGAAGAGTAAAGTAGCTCAATTAGAATCTCTTTCCCCAAAGTTATTTGAAAATAATGTTGTAAAACAAGCTCCGAGTTTTTCATCAATGAATCAAACGACTCAAGATATTTTGGTAAAAGAAACAAAACCTGATCCTACCGAAATAGCAAGGCAGGAAGCAAAATTGATGAACAGGCAGGCAACTGCATTTCAGCTTGGCGTAATAGCTGCCTCTTTAGCTGCGGCTATAGGGTTGGCTTCTTTAAGCAGTGCCGGTGCGGTTATTGCTGTTGGAACAGGTTTATATATTGGTGCAAGAATTTTAAAATCACTTATTGTCAGAGAACTAAAAGACGATAACGAAAAAATTTCAGATAAATAATTATTATTGAGATTTGATTTTATTGGTCTTGTTTTTGTTGAATATTATCTAACTTTTCTGCAAAGAATGAAGAAAACATTGGTAATATGCCGTAGTAAACAAGTGCAAAAATCAGAGTCGGTCTGACAACATTTAGTCCTTGTATGTATTTTGCCAATTTAGGGTCATTTTTATTTGCTTCCGTAAATTTAGCAATAAAGTTTTTACTTCCTTTTTGTGCAAGTTTATCCAGGTAACATCCTCCTAATACGGATAGCCCTGTAGATATAATGTTGTTATATATAAGGGGATGCTTTCTCTCTTCTTTTATTTTATTGCTTTTCATTGTTCTTATGGAAGAAGAAGCAGTAAGTACAACGTCTGTAATAACAGACATATTTCTTGCAACATTTTCAGGGTTAAAGTTGTGTTTTATCACAAAATTTTGAACATTTTTATTATCTATAATCTTTGAAACTAATTTTGTTGTGTTAGTGCTAACACCTTTAAAAGATGGAGTCATGTTTGAAAAGATATTACTACCAGATTTTGTATGTAATTGTGAAAATCGATTATCATTGAGGTTAATTTTATCTTTCTTTTTTGCAAAAAGTCCATTCATAATAACAGGTATGAGAGCTACTGTTAAAAGCGATTTGGGTATTGACATAAGCAGATTTGAAGATAATTTTATCAGTTGAGTTAATACTCCATAGTTTTTAGAGTCTGCAAGCGTTTTACCTTTTTCTTTTAAAACGTCAATCGTTTCTTTCTTTAAAAATTTATCAGGATTTTTATCTATATTATTTATTGCCTTTTCAATAGGAAGTGCAACTGCTTCTACAATTCCGAATTTTATTAACCCTGATGCAATTGAGTTTGCAGCAGCATATTGCTTGTTTTCTTTCTTTACACTGGGAGTAACCGCTATTGCAATCGGGCGAACCGTTAACGCCATTGCTAAAGAAGTTGCGGAAACAAATGTCGCAGGGTGGTTGGCAACACGTTCAAGTCCTTTTAATAAGAACTTGTTATTCATCACTCCTTTAAAATTCAAGCTGTTATAGTATTTATTTACTCTCATATCTATATGGAATAATAAAAAAAGCGAAATTAAAATATTTTGTTACTGTTCTTTAAAAATTTATCATTTTATAATTAAAACTATGAGTATAATTGAAACAATCAAAAAAGAATATTTTAGTTTAGGAAAGTATGAACGAATATTTTTCCCGCTTGTTTTGCTTATTATCATAGCGGTTTCTGTTATGACAAAAGACAACAAAATTGCTTTAATATCTTCTATTTGCGGAATAAGTTATACTCTTTTGGCCGGAAAAGGTAAGATTTATTGCTACTTTATAGGAATGATTGGAACGTTTTGTTATTCATACCTTGCTTTCACAAATTCTTTTTACGGAAATTTTATGCTATATTTCTTCTACTATCTTCCAATGGAAATAATAGGTATTTTTAAATGGAAAAAGCATTTAAAGAAAAATTCGGCGGAGGTTGTAAAAACAAGATTAAACAATACTGAAAGAGTTATTTATTCTGTAATTACCGTAATTGCGACAATGGCTTTTTCTGCAATACTTGTTGTATTGAATGATAAAAATCCTTATATTGATTCATTTGTAACAGTCTTATCAATTACGGGTATGTTATTAACCGTGAAAAGATGTATCGAGCAGTGGTATATTTGGATAATTGTAAATACTCTTACCCTTGTAATGTGGTTTAATGCTTATATCAACGGTTCAAACTCTCTTGTGCTTGTATTTATGTGGCTTACATACCTTGTTCTTGCTTTTTATTTTTTGAAAGAGTGGAAGAAAGAGCTGATAATTTCGGCTGAACAATAAAACGGAAAAATTATGAAAAACAAAAAATATAAATATTTAGGTGTTATACATATACATACAAAGTTCTCTGACGGAACGGGGAATGTTGAAACAATTTCAAAAGCTGCAAAAAAAGCTGGTTTAAAATGGATTATTATTACGGATCATAACTCAATGGAAATTGAAGAGGGTTATTATAACGGCGTGTGCGTTATAGAAGGCGAAGAAATTACCCCTAAAAATGCAAACCACTACTTAGCACTAGATATAAAAACAACAATAACTCCATACGAAAATCCTGCTGATAATATACAACAAGTTATAAATCAAGGCGGATTTGGGTACTCCGCTCATCCTGATGAATCATCAAAAAGAAAAAATAAGTACAAAGAACTGGTTTGGACTGATAAATCGTTATATTATTCGGGAATTGAAATATGGAATTGGTTTTCATCATGGGCAGACGGATTTAATGATAAAAATTTCTTCACTCAATTGTATGGCTACATTTTCAAAAATAAAATTCTTCAAGAGCCAAAAACCGAAACAATTGACTGGTGGGATAAAGTTAATAATCAAGAACCAAAAATTATTAACGGTATATTTGGAACAGATGCTCACGCATTAAAATATAAAAAGTACATATTACCGGTGTCGGTCTTTCCTTATCCTTTTATGTTTAAAACACTTGCTAATATTGTACTTTTGGAAGATGAACTTTCATCTGACTTTGAGGTCGCAAAATCACAAATTTTATCTGCCTTGCGTTATGGCAAAAATTATATGATTAACAGGCAACGCTTTGACAGGCATGATTTTGACTTTTACATAAAAAATGATAGTGAAACTGTATTTTGCGGAGAGGAAATTAAATTGCAAGAAAATACTCATCTATATTTAAGTTTGCCGTTTAAAGCAGATATAAAAGTTTTGAGGAACGGTGAAACAATTGAAAAAACTTTTTCAGATTATATTCAATACAAAATTATTCAATCAGGCAAATACCGTATTGAAGTAAGAAATAAAGGGAAGGTTTGTATGCTTTCAAATCCGATTTTAGTCCGTTAACAGATATTATTTATAAAAATATCTTGACTATGCCATCTTTTGATGATATTTTAATATCAAATGACTAAATGGGCTTGTGGCGCAGCGGTAGCGCAGGGGACTCATAATCCCTTGGTCGTAGGTTCGAATCCTACCGGGCCCATTTTTTAATGCTCAATTATAATTTGTTTTAATAGTCATAAAATTATATTTTTAAATTATTAATTTGTTATATTTAAACCAATTTGTCCTGATATTTTATTTCTGCTTCAAAAGTATGCCCAACCGATGTTATTTATTAAAACAGACGGGCTATTGTAGTTGTTTCGATAAGTGAAGTTACAAAATTCCATATATGGTTTATACATATTAATAATAAATTGTAGGTCGGATTTACTTAAAGTGTCCCCCTAAAAATAGACACTAGAAGTAGGACAATAAGAGGTTTCTAAA
>CAVEOW010000095.1:0-5862 GCA_963617295.1 bacterium
AATTCTAAAAATATTTTGTATTTTGATCCGGAAACAGGTTTAAGAATTTAATTATCTTTTTTAGTGAAGTTACGAAATTCCGAAAAATAGATAATAAATTAATAATTAATTTTTTATAGCTTCAAATGCAATGATATGGTCATCACAAATACATATATTTTCTTTGTGTACAGGTGGTTTAGAGTTATCATTAAATTCTAAAGTAACATTTTCAAGGCAGACTAAGTCGTCCTCGTCATATTGCTCTACTAAACAACCCGTAGCACAAAATTTATTCGTACAAACTTTTACCTTTTTCGTGCAGTTCTGATGTAATACATTCATTAAAGATTTCTTTTTATCACGCATAGATTTTCCTTTTCTTGCATGATAATTGACTTTATTAATAAAAAAATTGCTCTAATGTATAATCTTTATTCACTTAGTTCTGTTAAATACTTATAGTATGGGTTATTTTTATATTTATTTGCTGTTTCTAACAGCTGTTCTTTTGTAATATAGCCCATTCTGTAGGCAACTTCTTCAAGGCAGGCAATTTTTATTCCCTGATTATCTTCAACAGCTTTTATATATTCCGAGGCTTGAAGCAAGGACTCCGGAGTTCCCGTATCTAACCATGCAAAACCTCGAGGCAATAATTCAATTGTAACTTCATTGTTTTTTAAATATTCATTATTCAAATCAGTAATTTCAAGTTCTCCACGTTTTGACGGCTTTTGATTTTCCGCATAAGAAACAACTTTGTTATCATAAAAATAAAGTCCTGTTACCGCATATTTTGATTTTGGCTTTTTAGGTTTTTCTTCTATCGATATAGCTTTATTATTTTCATCAAATTCAACTACACCAAACCTTTGAGGGTCTTTTACAGGATATGCAAACAAAACTGCACCTGATTCTTTTTTTATTTGCTTTACCGTATTTTTCAGCTTTGAAGTAAAATGATGTCCGTAAAATATGTTGTCACCAAGAATAAGAGCAACAGAATCTTTCCCGATAAATTTTTTGCCTATTATGAATGCTTGAGCAAGCCCTTCCGGCTTTTCTTGAACTTCATAAGAAAATGAAACGCCAAGTTTAGAGCCGTCGCCAAGCAAATTTTGAAATTTAGGCAAATCTTGAGGGGTTGATATTATTAAAATTTCTTTAATTCCTGCAAGCATTAATACAGAAATCGGATAATAAACCATCGGTTTATCATAAATCGGCAATAACTGTTTAGATGTTGAAATTGTAGAGGGATAAAGTCTGGTACCTGCTCCACCCGCTAAAACTATACCTTTCATTCGCACCTCAAATCTATGTATTCTTTTAGTGCTGATTCCCAATTTTGACAAATTTTATTGTTTTCCATAACACTATATTCGGGCCGTTTTGCTTTTCTTGGAAACTCATTAGTTGTACACGGCTTTAAATTTACTTTAAAATTACATATTTCAAATATTTTTTTAGCAAACCCATACCAAGTAGTTTGTCCGCTCCCGCAAATATGATATATTCCGAAAGGAGCTTCATCTTCAATTAATGAAACTATTCCGTTAGCAAGTTCTACAGTCCAAGTCGGACAGCCTGTTTGGTCGTCAACAACCATCAGTTCTTCTTTATCTTTTAAAGATATCATTGTTTCAACGAAATTTTTACCGTGATGACCATATAACCAGCTGGTTCTTGCAATGTAATATTTATCACATAAGGTTTCAACGACTTTTTCCCCTGCTAATTTTGATTTTCCATATATATTGATAGGGTTTGGGATATCATCGGGTGTATATTTTTCTTTTTTAGTTCCGTCAAATACGTAATCAGTCGAAATATAAACTAATGTAATATCATATTTTTTGCAAATTTCAGCAAGATTTTTAGTTCCCAGTTTGTTAATCTCAAATGCTTTTTCTTTATCATCTTCTGCTCCGTCAACATTTGTATATGCTGCACAGTGAATTATGTAATCGGGTTTATTTTCTTTTATAACTTCTTCTGCTTGTTTCTTATTTGTAATATCTAAAGAATTTATATCTGTTTCAATAACATCAAACCCTTCATCTTCTAAAATAGGGCATAAATCTTGCCCAAGCATTCCGTTTGCACCCGTAACGAGAACTATCATTTTAAAATTCCTTCTCTTTTTTCTTCAATGCTTCTAATCCACTTTTGATTATTTAAGTACCAGTCAATAGTTAGTTTTATACCATCTTCAAAAGTTAAAGAAGGCTGCCAGCCGAGTTGACTTGTAATTTTATCATTACAAATAGCATATCTTCTGTCGTGTCCTAATCTGTCTTTTACATATTCAATGCAATTTTCATCCCTACCCATTGCATTAAGTATTAATTTTGTTATTTCAAGATTTGTTTTTTCGTTGTGTCCGCCAACATTGTAAACTTCACCTACTGCACCTTTATGTAAAACTGTATCAATTGCACTGCAATGGTCATATACATATAACCAATCACGAACATTTAATCCGTCACCATAAACAGGTACTTTTTCACCTTTTAAAAGTTTAGAAATAAAGAACGGTATTAATTTTTCGGGATATTGGTATGGTCCATAGTTGTTTGAACATCTTGTTATAAGTACGGGGACTTTGAATGTTTCAAAGTATGCTCTTGCAAGCATATCAGCACTTGCTTTTGATGCCGAATAAGGGCTGTTTGGGCTTATTGGTGATGTTTCATAGAAATATCCGTCTTTTCCGAGAGAACCATATACTTCATCTGTTGAAATTTGAATATATCTTTCAACACCTAAGTCTTTTGCACTTTGTAAAAGATTTAAAGTTCCTTTTACGTTTGTTTCAATAAAAATTTCAGGTCCTTCTATAGAGCGGTCAACGTGGCTTTCTGCTGCAAAGTTAATTATACAATCTGCTTCCGCAACTATATCTCTAACAAGTTTTTTATCACAGATATTACCGTGAACAAACGTATAATTCTTATTATCTTTTACATCATCAAGATTTTCAATATTTCCTGCATAAGTCAGAGCATCTAAATTTATAATTTTGTAATCGTTATGTTTATTTAACATGTATCTGATAAAGCAGCTTCCTATAAATCCTGCACCGCCCGTAACTAAAATTTTCATTATATTTCCTTTAACTCTTTTAAAAATGGTTGATTTGTATCCTTCTCGCTCAAAATCGGTTCAAAATCAATTCCCCAATTAATATTGATATCAGGGTCATTCCACCTTATGCCCCTGTCGCACTCAGGTGCATACTCATTTGATGCTTTATATAAAAGTTGTGCTTTTTCACTTAAAACAACAAAGCCGTGTGCAAAACCCTCGGGAATAAATAACATATTTTTATTTTCTGCACTTAATTTTTCGCCGACCCATTTACCGAAAGTCGGAGAATTTTTTCTTATATCAACGGCAACATCAAAAATTTCACCCTCAATACATCTGACTAATTTAGCTTGTGATTTGGGTGCTTTTTGATAATGCAACCCTCTTAAAACTCCTTTTGTAGATTGAGAGTGATTATCTTGATTAAATTCTACCGTTATTCCGTTATTAAAGAATTCAGACTTTTTATAACCTTCCAAGAAAAAACCTCTGTTATCTCCAAAAACTTTTGGTGTTACGAGTATAACATCAGGTATTGATAATTTTTTAAATTCAAAAGGCATATATTTCTCCTTGAAAACATTATATCAAAAATAACTTTAATTATAATGTTTTCTTATTCCTCTATCACCCAACGTTCAAGTACATCAGGAGATATTCCGTCTAAAAATCTTGATGGTTTTGATAATACCATATTAGTTGTGTAGTCAAACATATCAATAGGATATGTTATAAAAAGATGTGTTTTGGCTCTGGTAACGGCTACATACATTAATCTTAATTCTTCTTCAAGTTCTTCTGTAGAATTTACCGAATACATAGACGGAAACTTGCCATCTACTGCTCCTATAATGAATATTGCTTTATATTCTAAACCTTTTGCACTGTGGATTGTCGATAGAGTTAATGTTTCATCATCAGAGGCTCCCTCTTCAATATCAGAAACGGATGTATCAGGCGGTTCAAGTGCTAAATCGCTCAAGAAATCTTCTAAACTCGAATATTTTTCGCTTAGTATGAGAAAATGTTCTAAATCTTTTTCTCTTTTTGTGTAGTCATCATACTTATCCGCTAAAATAGGCTGATAATAATTAATTACCGCTTGCACAATTTTAGAGGGATTAAATATATCTTTTTGTGTTGCATTGATAAGTTGATTTAGTTTTACGACTGCTTCCGTGTTTTTTACAGGCAATTTTACATTTGAAACATCAGTATTTTCCGCTAAAATCGGAAGCAATTTATTTGCACTTTGAGTACCAACCCCATCAAGCAACAACAAAATTCTTGTGTAACTTATTATATCTGACGGATTTAGAATTACTCTTAAATGAGCAATAATATCTTTTATATGAGCAGTTTCAATAAACTTCATTCCCCCGAATTTTCGGTAAGGAATACCCTTTTTTGCAAGTTCAATTTCAAGATTATATGTCATTCTTGCACTTCTTGCCAAAACACAAATATCATTCAGAGAAATATCTTCTTCTTCTCTTAACTCTAATATCTTTTGTACTATAAATTCAGCTTCACAATTTAAGTCTTTTGCACTTATTAATGCTGGTTTTATAGGGTTTTCTATTGTAGAAAACAAGTTTTTTGTATATTTTTCTTTTGCTTTTTTTAGTACTTCATTTGCTAAATCTAATACATTTTGAGAACTTCTGTAATTTTGTTCTAATTTTATTATTTTTGTATTTTCAAATATAGCAGGAAATTCAAGAATATTTTTAAAATTAGCACCTCTGAAAGAGTAAATACTCTGTGAATCATCCCCTACTGCCATAACATTATTATGTTCGGAAGCTAACAGTTTTATAATTTGTGCTTGAATTGTGTTTGTATCCTGATATTCATCCACCATTATGTATTTGAATTGTTCAGACAAAGTCTTTCTTATAGGCGGATTTGATTCTAACAAAGTCCTTAAATATAAAAGTAAGTCATCATAATCCAAAATCGAGTTTTTTCTCTTATATTCATTATATTTAACTATAATTTCATTAATTTTATCCGTGCAATGCTCAAACTGTTTGTATTCCTCTTCAATAACAATATCTGAGGGAATATTTTTATTAATTGCTTTTGAATAAATGTCTAAAATTGTATGCTTTTTTGGAAAACGTTTCTCTTTTTTATCAGTAACTTGAGTTCTTATATGGTTTACAATATCTTCACTGTCGGCTCTGTCTGTAATGGTAAAATTACTTTGTAAACCCAGCAACCCTGAATACTTTCTCAATATAAGATTTGCAAAAGAGTGAAAAGTTCCGCCGGCTACTTGGTCACAACGAGAATCAAGCACAATTGATGCTCTTGATAACATTTCTTTTGCGGCTTTTTTAGTAAAAGTTAAAAGCAGAATATTTTTAGGATTAATTCCATCCTCAATCAACCTTGCAACACGGTACGTAAGAGTTTTTGTTTTGCCTGAACCTGCCCCTGCGATTACCAAGATTGCACCGTCTTTTTGCTTTACGGCTTCCAATTGCGACTGGTTTAATTCTTTTTCGTAATCTACTTTATAAACAACTTCTGTTGAAACTCTTTTTAATTTATATTTTTTTACCGTTAAATTATCCATATTTTTATTATACGATTTAAAAACCGGCATGAAAAGTTTGTTAATTATGTCAAGAATTTATAGTCAGACAGAATTTCGCCTATCATATAAAAACTTCCTGTTAGAATTTTTAATCCGCTTTTTTCTAAAACAAACGGGATATCTTCTTTGTTTATTTGTTTTATATTTCCTAAAAAATTTACTTTCTTATTATATTCCTCAAATGG
>CAVEOW010000096.1:0-5838 GCA_963617295.1 bacterium
TTTAATTTTGCTCCATAATATTTAAGCCGTTAAATATAGCTTTAATATTTGCTTTAACTGTGTTCTCATCACGACCTCTTGAGATGATTTGATGACCGTTTTTATCTCTAAAGTGCATAATACTCATAGCAGTAGCACCTGACCCCATTATTTCTTCATTAAGAGCCTGTTGTTCATAATGTAACAATTCACAGTTGAAGCCTGCTTTTTGAATAGCTTTAATACAAGCGTCAACAGGCCCGTTACCGGAGATTTTAATATCGTATTCTTTATCATGATATGTAAATTTAAGACTTATATTGTCATCTTCAAGTTTTTTAAGTTCATACAACTTAAAGGCACCTTCAACATTAAATATATTTTTAAAATAGATATCAATAATATTTTTTGTTGATAATTCTCCGATTTTTTCTGCAATTTCTTTAGCAAACGGAGCAAGTCTTTGGGCTTCCTGTAATGTAATCGGGTAGCCTGCTCTTGTAATAATTTCATATATAGCGGTTTTACCTGATTGAGATGTAAAGCCGAGTTTTTCATCATCTTTTCTTCCGATTAAAGACGGGTGAATAGGTCTATATGCACCTTTTTCCATATCTTTTGTTTTTATTGCACCGTCTTGATGTATTCCGCTTCTGTGAGCCAATGCGTCATTCCCGATAAGCGGAGCCTTTTCATATATTTTTACTCCCGACATATCAGAAATTGTAAGAGCAAGTTCATATATTTTCTCTAAATTCAGAGGAACATCAACTCCTGAATTATGAAGTGCTACCGCAACTTCATACATATTTGTATTTCCTGCACGTTCGCCTAACCCGTTTAATGCACATTCAAGTTGAACAGCTCCTGAAAAATAGCTTTCTACGGTTACCGCAGTTGCCATTCCAAGGTCATTATGGTTATGAACGGAAATGATTATGTCTTTAGGCAGTGCATTATAAACCTTTTCTACTAAATCCACAAATTTTTTAGGCCGTGTTCTTTCTACCGTGTTAGGCAGATTAATAATACATGCTCCTGCTTTCACTACTTCCTGCAATGTTTCTATAACAAAATCAATATTTTCATGGCAATCACCGAAGTGTTCAACACTAAATTGGACTTCTCCTGTTTTGCCTATAATTTTCTTTGCAAACCGAACTGCCTCAATAGCTTGCTTCTTAACTTCAAGTGGAGATTTATTTAGAACGTATTCCATGTTAAACGGACTCATCGCAATAAAAGTATGTATTCTTTGTTTTGGGGCTGCAATAATTGATTCGGCAGCTTTTTGAATATCTTTTTCAACCGCCCTTGAAAGAGCAGAGATTACAATGTTATTTGGAGCGATTTCGGATAACCGTTTACAAGCCTCAAAGTCCATATCGGAAGCCGCAGCAAACCCCACTTCAACACCTTGAACACCAAGCTCGATCAAATGATTAAATATTAATTCCTTTTCATTTGTGTTCCATGGCTTTTTTAACGACTGATTTCCGTCACGAAGTGTAATGTCATAAAAAAACGGTGTTAGGCTTTTCGTATTTTCACTCATAATTTGTGCTTCCTTGAACTCTTTTAAACATTATTGTAAAATAAAATCCGTAAAAAAGGAACAACTATGATTGACAGATATTCACGAGAAGAAATGAAGAAAATATGGGATTTAGAGTCTAAATTCAGCTATTATCTTGAAGTAGAAATGGCAGTGTGCAAAGCATACAATAAGTTTGGACACATTCCAAATGACGCACTAAATGATATCCTGTCAAAAGCAAAATTTTCAGTTCCGAGAATTGATGAAATTGAGCAGGAAGTTCACCACGATGTAATTGCTTTTTTAACAAACGTCAACGAAAATGTCGGAGAGAATTCACGCTATATTCACATGGGAATGACTAGTTCAGATGTTATTGATACGGCATTGGCTCTTCAAATGCGAGCTGCGGGCAATATAATATTGAAAGATATTGATAATCTCCTTGATACAATAAGACAAAAAGCAAAAGAACATAAAGAAACAGTGTGTATAGGGCGTTCTCACGGAGTACACGCTGAACCTATGACATTCGGAGTAAAACTTTGCGGTTGGCTTGACCTTTTTGAAAGAAACAAACGCAATTTTGAAAAAGCAATGAATGAAGCAAACATCGGGCAAATATCAGGTCCTGTCGGAACTTACAGTAATATTTCTCCCGATATTGAAAAAGAAACTTGTGAAATTTTAGGTTTAAGACCTGCAAAATTCTCAACACAAGTTATCGCAAGAGATATCCACGCTCAATATTTGCAAGCATTAGCACTAATTGCATGCGTTATTGAACAAGTAGCCGTTGAGCTTCGCCATTTGCAAAGAACGGAAGTTCTTGAAGTTGAAGAGGGATTTTCAAAAGGACAAAAAGGCTCATCCGCTATGCCGCATAAGAAGAACCCTATTTCGGGCGAAAATTTGACGGGTTTAGCAAGAGTTGTTCGTTCAAATTCAATTGCTGCAATGGAAGATATTCCGTTATGGCACGAAAGAGATATCTCTCACAGCAGTGTTGAAAGAATAGTTTTCCCAGATTCAACAATATTAATCGATTATATGTTATCAAGACTTGATAGAACAATAAAAAATTTGGTCGTGCATAAAGATAATATGCTAAAAAACACAAACCTTTTCGGCGGAATAGTATTTTCTCAAAGAGTGCTGTTAACACTATGCGATAAAGGTATGTTGAGAGAAAATGCATATAAGTTAGTTCAACGTAACGCTCTTGACGCATTTAATAATCACGGCAATTTTAAAGAAAATTTGTTAAATGATAAAGAAGTAACAACAATTCTTTCAAAAGAAGAAATTGATAAATGCTTTAATATCGACGATTACTTAAAGAACATCGAACAAATATATAAGAGGTTTGATGTTTAAACAATCATAAGGTAATATTTAATTGATATATTATTTTATGGGTGGTATAAATATTTTATATACACAAAGGGGAATATTATGGAAAAGAACAGTGAAAATCTACATATTTTAAGACACTCTGCTTCGCATATTCTTGCTCAAGCAGTACAAAAGTTATTTCCGGGAACAAAATTAGCAATCGGACCCGCTGTTGAAAACGGCTTTTATTATGATTTTGATACCGAACATACTTTCACGGAAGAAGATTTGACAAAAATTGAAACCGAAATGAAAAATATTTTGAAACAAAATCTTACTTTTGAAAAATATGTAATTCCTGATGTTGAAAAACAAATTTCTGAATTCAAGTCAGAAGGGGAAATCTATAAGGCAGAATTGCTTGAAGAACACAAAAATGATAATCCTACTTTGTATTTAACAAAGGATAAAGACGGAAACGTATTATTTAATGACCTTTGTTCAGGTCCTCACGTTCCTAACACTTCATACATTAAGGGAAATGCAATTAAATTATTAAAAGTTGCAGGTGCTTACTGGAGAGGTAACGAAAAAAACAAAATGCTTCAAAGAATTTATGCAACAGCATTTTGGAATAAAGAAGATTTAGAAAAATATTTGAACTTCTTAGACGAAGCTCAAAAACGTGACCACAGAAAACTCGGAACTCAACTCGATTTATTCTCTGTTCGTGAAGAAATCGGCGGCGGTCTTGTCTTGTGGCACCCGAATTTAGCTATTGTTCGTGAAGAAATTGAAAACTATTGGAGAAGCGAACACAGAAAAAGAGGCTACGTAATTGTACATACTCCTCAAATTGCAAAATCTAAATTATGGGAATTATCAGGTCACATCGACCACTACAGAGAAAACATGTTCTTCATTCAAAAAGAAAATGAAGATGATGACCAATACATTGTAAAACCGATGAACTGTCCGTTCCACATTATGATTTATCAAGCAAACAGATATTCATATCGTTCATTACCGTTAAGAATGGCAGAACTCGGAACTGTTTACAGAAAAGAAAAATCAGGTGCTTTATCAGGATTAACTCGTGTTCAAGGGTTTACTCAAGATGATGCTCATATTTTCTGTACACCTGAACAATTAGTTGATGAAATCAACGGAATTATCGATTTCGTTTCAGATACAATGAAAATCTTTAATATGGAATTTGAAGTTGAATTATCAACACGTCCCGAAAGCTATGTCGGCGATTTAAAGAACTGGGAATTAGCTGAAGCAGGCTTAAAAGAAGCTATGGATAAACGTGGAATGAAATATGAAATCAATGAAGGCGACGGTGCATTCTACGGTCCGAAAATTGACTTCAAAGTTAAAGACGCAATCGGCAGAACATGGCAATGTGCTACTATCCAGTTAGACTTCAACTTACCTGAAAGATTTGAAATCAAATATCAGGATAAAGACGGTCAAATGAAAACTCCTGTTATGTTACACCGTGTAATATTCGGTTCAATGGAAAGATTCCACGGTATCTTAATTGAACACTATGCAGGTGCATTCCCAATGTGGTTAGCTCCTAACCAAGTTACTATCGTTCCGATATCAGAACGTCATAACGATTATGCTAAACAAGTTTATGATAAATTGTTTGCAGCAGGCATAAGAGTAAAACTTGATGACAGAAGCGAAAGCATGGGTTACAAAATCAGAGAAGCTCTTCAAGGTAACAAAGTTCCTTATGTATTAGTAATGGGAGATAAGGAAATTGAAGAGGGCAAAGTAGCCGTCAGAATCAGAGGTATTGGCGAAGCCGGTACTATGAGCGTTGATGAATTTATGCAAAAAGCTCTTGATAAAATTAAATCAAAAACTCAAGATTTAACATTTTAGTTAAAAGAATATATGAAAATACCTCTTAAATTTTAAGAGGTATTTTTTATTGTAAATAATAAAATTTGCAATAATAATCATAGGCTCTGCAAGCAGGATATTTAAACGAATACCGGTTCAGCTCAATTGTTAAATAAAAGTTAAAAAAATAAGAATTAATATAAATCGGGTGTATAACATAATTGTTAAGAGAAAGACAGATAATTTGAAAGGGGTAATGATTATGAAGTTCTTAATTAGAAAAACACCGGACAATTTTATTAAAACAGTAAATGATGAAATCAGTTCATTATTAAACAGACATTTTGACAGCTATTTTCCTAATGCAAGTTATTGGGAAGATGAAAATAAATTCTCTATGCCTGTAGAAATCACAGATAACGGAACAGAATATGATATCCGAGCTGAATTGCCGGGCGTAAAAAAAGAAGACTTGGATATTGATATAGAAGAAAACTATATGAAAATCAACGCTAAAAAGTATGAAGAAAAGAACGAAAAAGAGAAAAACTTTAAACGTTCCGAATTCAACTATGGGGAATTTTCAAGGGTAATTCAATTACCTGAAGAAATCAATATTGAAAAAACCGAAGCTACATTAGATTCAGGTGTATTGAAGATTAAAGCTCCAAAATTGAACAGACAAAAAGAACAAAGCAAAAAATTAACAGTTAAGTAATTAACTTGTAATATAGCCAAGTTTTAATAAAAGCGGGCGGAAAAATATATTTCCCGCCCGCTTTTTATGTATAGATTTATTCAATGAGATGTTGAAAGATTAGGCAAAGTATGCCCAAGTGTCTGCCCTACCTTTTATTAATAATTTAATTATTTTTATGTTCTCCAGACTGTAAAACTTCTTACTATTAAATAAAATCTTTCCAATAACTTTTCCCTTCTTGAGTCGGGTATTTATCCATAAGTGCATAATACGCACAAGTTGTATTTGAATTCGTAGAGCTACCATTTTTGTTGCAATAATTTGCTCCTTTATGAAAAAAATTATATCCCTTGTCAAGCTCTTTTGCGTTATTAGGGTAGTCCATTCCCATGGGGATAGCTCTTCCATCTAACGTAAATACAAACAA
>CAVEOW010000097.1:0-5834 GCA_963617295.1 bacterium
TGTCTGTATAGTATTTCCCCGTAATCATTTCGTAGAATTCATACATTGTATATAATTTTACTTTTCTAGGAATGAATTTTACTATATCTGTTAATGCTATTTCGCTAGTTTCTTCCCTTAGGGCTGTTATTAATATACTGATATTTTCGTTTTTTATAATCTCTTCTAAACGTTCCGTACATGAAAATACTTTAAAGTTTAAATTATTTTCTGCTTGATTATCAGTATCATTAACAAATCCTGCAACTTTCATTCGAAGTGCTTTTTTATCATTTATCTCGTTTGCAATTATTTGAGCATTTTTATTAGTTCCTAAAATTAAAATATTTTTAACGGGTTTTATCTTAAACAGATAATAGTGAAAAAATACCCTATAAAGTTTTAGTGCAACAAAAATTGTAATTATGTTTAGTGCTATAAATTTAACAAAGATTGAATTTAACCCTACAAACAAAAACAACAAAACTGTAGGGACTTGAGAGAAAACAGTTCCCTCAAGTAATAAATAGAAGTTCTTTTTCGTGTTATTAAATTCTCTAACTTTGTAGTTTGATTTCAAAAATAATGTAAAGAGTCCTGTCAGCACGGTTAAAACAATTACAGGCATGAAAAACTTATCGTTTAACTGCAAATTGTCATACCAATATGCCGTTGACAGTGCAAATATAAACATATCAAACAAAAACATAAATATTACTGATTTTGATAAGACTCTGAACATTCAAAACCTCACATTACCATTTGTTTATAGCAAATGCCATTACTATTATTGACGCAATTCCTTTAAGCGTATCGCAAACAGGTGTTAACCAATCGTTTCCTGCAATTCTCTTTGGAACTACAATTGTATCGCCTGCCGCAATTTTTGTTCCGCCGTGAATTTTTACGGCTTTTCCGTTGACTCCGACTTTATATAATCTGAATTTGTTTGCGTTCGGAGTGTATCCGCCAACTTGTTTTATGTATGATTTAGCTTTTGCCCCGGGGGTATAAACAAACGATTGCTCGTTATACACTTCCCCGATAACGCTTACGTGGTTTGACAATCTCGGAATATAAATATCATCTCCGTCTTGAAGTTCAATATTATCAATATCTTTTAGTTTTTGCAGGTCATTATATTTTATATTTAATGCAATTTGACCATTATACTTTTTATCAAGTTCTCCGACCTCATCTTTTAACATACTTATCATTTCAAGTTTTGTATTTTGGTCTGCTTCGCTTTGTTTATAGCCGCTTGCAATTCTGCCCTCAAGAAGTTTTATATCTCTTTCGTTGTTCTTTTTAGCTAATTCGACTTGTTTTGATTGCAGGTTTGAACGTTTAAAAACAATTCCTCTTAAATCTGCATTATTCATAAGTCCGCCGGCTTGCTCAATTACATCCTTTAGTCTTTTACCCTCAATAAATGAATATACTGCAGGAGTCTTTACGAAACCTGATATTTTGACGGACTTTAATATTTCATTATCTCTTAAAGTTCTAAAGAATACTTTATCTTCAGGTTCTAATGATATATTTTTTATTCTGTCAGAGTTAACCATAATGTCATACAAGTAATAAACTTGTGTTTCACCCTCTGCATTAGTTATTTCAACTGCGACTTTTTCTGCCGGAATAAGTTTATTTTGGTTTGCGGTTGTAACACTGAATTGAACATCGTTTTCTTCAACAGAAGCATTATACGAAACAGGTTTTTCAGAATTTTCATCATTATTCGAATTTTCGTCCGTTGCTTTAGTTATGTTTGAGTCCGTATCAGATTCCAGAAATTGAATATCTGTCATAATATCGTATAACTTCATATCTTTTTTATATGTAAGATGTTTTGGCATATTTATACAACCATATACATCTACGAATTGAGAGTTTGTATTTTTATAAATATTAATAATATCTCTCGGCTGTAATAACGGGTCATTCATCCCTGCAAAAAATTCTTTCAAGAATACAGGAATTGTTTCAATTTGATTATTCTTTCCCGTAACTCTTCTTATTACTGCTTGAGTGATGAATGTTTCTTCAAGAAGTTCATCTTCACTCTTTAAAATATCCGATAATCTCATTCCGTCTTTATATGCATAAGTTGATGGATGTTTTACGTTACCTTGAATTGTAACTATATTTTCAGCTGTATTATATAATTCTCTAAACTCAACAGAATCACCTGAGTGTAAACTTTCGGTTTTGGCACTGTTCCAGTCAAGATTTTTTGCTGTTCTTTGGTTTGTTGTTGTGTCTAAACCTGTTAATGTTACATCAGTAACTTGAGTTGCAGGAAGAAATCCGCCTGCGTAAGCAACAACATTCTGTAAAGATTCACCATCCTTTATTTCGTAAATTCCGGGGACAGATACACCATTTTTAAGTGCTGCAACATTTCCTATGTTCCCTACAAAAATTTTATCGTTCGGATGAAGCATAACACCTTCATCATTACCGAAAAATAATGCTTTATATAAGTCTATTGTTGTAGTTTTATTGTTTGAAGTATATTTGATGTTTCTTAATGTACCTGTTTTCTTTACTCCGCCTGCTGCATTTAAAGCATCAAAGACAGAGGAATTGTTTCCTACAAGAACTTTACCCTGAATGTTAACATGTCCATATACAAATACGGTAAATTCCTGTCCGCTCGCAATCGTTAGACGGATTTTTAAACTTTTATATTTTTGCTTTGCAATTCTGTTGGCTTCATTTTCTACATCACTGATTGTTCTGTTTTCGGCCTTAATCATTCCTATTCCGGGAAGAAAAAGCATTCCTTTAGAATCTACCTGCACCGTTGCACTGGGTGCAAGAAGATTAGACCCTGACATTGCCATTATATCCAGTGAATCACCCATTGAATATACGGTTACTTTTTCTCCAATGTTTAATTTGTATGAATCATCATATTTTCCGACTTGGGAAGAACTTGTTGTCGCTGCCGAAAATAAGTCATATCCTGCCTGTTTTAATATCTGCCCTGTTGCAGAGGTTTCTTTGCCGTTAAAGAGTTGTTCTATTTGACTCATTTGAGGTTTTACGGATTCTATTTCTTTTTGATAGTTTTTTTCAAATGCATCTGTTTTAATCTGTTTAATTTGAAAATCATTTTTTTGTACATTCGTTTCAACTTCGTCAACTTTTTCGTTATAAGCAAATGTCATGGGTTGAACACCAAATAACATTATTAATAAAAGCGTAATCAGTTTTTTCATATTATCCCTTTTTGTTTGTTAATTTCTTTATTATGTTACACACATTATGTTATGGCAATTTGCATAAGAGATTTTATTGCCGGCCACTCCAGCTTCCAAAGCCCCGAAGCGTCCAAGGCATAGTTTCCTACACAAGCTAATTTGCAATCTTTACATTTATTTACCGTTTCAATAAATAACGGATCTGAAATAACATCTTTTAATGCTCTTCCTCTTACGCTTATAAACGGTTTTCTGTCATAACATCTTAGCATTTCGCCGTTTGAATATATTACTGTTGCTATTCTTGGCCAGTGACATTCATAATAATTTTTCTTGTTTATTATGTAGTCCATAAAGTAGTATGAGTTTCTGATAGGATAGCCATGTTGTTTCAACTCTCTTATTTTGATGAAGATATCTTTTAATTGGTCGGCTTCAAGCTCCGTATCTTTTACGTTTTGGGCTTCCTCTAAACTTTGGTTTGATTTATTAACCGTAAAATACAAAAGAATATCAGTATTTTTACAGTATTCGGCAACTTCTTTTATTTGGTTAAAGTCTGTTTGAGCTGATACCGTACAGCAAACATATATTCTCATTTTGGGAGAATGAATTTTATGATATTCCACCCCTGACATAACTTTGTCGCATATTCCGGGCATGTGGCGAATATCATCGTGAGCTTTGCCTATTGCATCAAGTGATACAAACATTAAATCCGTATATTTTCCGAACTCCGGATTTTCTTCCAAATACCAACCGTTTGTTGCTATTTTTGTGTATAATCCGGCGTCATGTGAAGCCTTGCAGATTTCGGCAAAATCTTTTCTTAAAAGAGGTTCTCCGCCCCAAAGAATAGAATCCATATATCCGATTTGACCTGCTTCCGTTAAAAGTCTGATAATTTCTTCTTTAGGCATATCATCAGTACCTTTCTTATGCTTCCAAAAGCAAAAATCGCAATCACAATTACAAGCACTGGTAACCATTAATGAGAAACATAACGGTTTAGGATTTTTTGATAATCTGCTTTGAATACATTCCAAAGCACCGCCGAACAGATGTCTGTAATATTTTATTCTTTCAAATGTCATTTTATTTCGTGTTTGTTGCAAGGTAATTTCCTCTCTCTTTTTTCATTTTCATTCTTTTTCGTTTTATTAAGTCAACAAATGCTTCAATTCTTGTAATTTGTCCCGTTTTTCCTGTTTGTTCATCATAAACAAGTGTTAAAACTGGTATATCTTCATTTTTGCTGACTTTTGTCAGTATATTTTGTGAAACAATTTCAGGCATGCAGGAGAACGGCATAAGGTGAATAATTCCGTCAATTCCGTGTTTTGCAGCATAAACGGTGTCCCCGACCGTTTCAATACATTCTCCGCCTATAGCTCTTTTCATATAATCTTGTGCATACCTTACAGCTCTTTCCCTGTGAGATTCTTTTTTATAGAATAATGACGGTTTAAGAACGTGCTCCAGCCAATCTCCGAACATTATTTGTCTTTGAACTTCAATGCCTGCTTCCCCAAGTTGTTTTTCTATATTTTGATTAGTATAAGGGTCAAGCAGAACAAAAAATTCACCAAGTAAATATACTTTTGGTACATCTTTATTTTTATCAACAGGTATTTGAGCAAAATCTTTAATAATTCTCTTTTTTAATGTTTTTGCTTTAAAAACAGAATTTGTTTCATCAATTATATTTAGCCATTTATTGTAACAACGTTCGGCATCACCTTTTCGAAGCTCTCTCGGTCTTATTTTAAATAACTGTTTTTCGGCTTCATCAACCGCAAAAAATTTGTTAAAACCAAGACTAAAGCCTTTGTAGTATTTCCACGGGTTAATGCAATGCGTAACATGCCAAAATGCTTGAAGAGTTTGTTTCATCTTGCTTTTATACATATCAAAAATGACCATATCAAATTTATAACCCATTTTCTTTAATGTTTTTTGAGCCATTTTTGTATAATTTCCTAATCTGCAAGACCCAGGAGCCTGAAACATCATCAACGTATTAGCCCCTGCTTCAAGTGCCATAATATAATTTGCAAGGTTTAATTTATAAGGCAGACAAATCTCTTCAATACTGTTTTTAACTCCGATTTCCAATGCTTCATTACTGTTAGCAGGCGGAATTACAACTTTTGCACCCAAAGATACCAACAAGGCTTTAAGCGGAATATCAATTCTGCCCATTCTCGGCCAAGCAATAACTCTGTCTTTAGCTGTGATAGAGTTATCCATTTGTGAATATGTGTTTATTTGTTTTTGTTCGTTGATATCCATATTTATGTTACCGATAGTAATTCTTTTTCTCCGTTTTCAGCTGTAATAAAGTCTTGTTTTTTAGCGGTTTCTTCAAGTTGTTTTCTTTTTCTTCTGAAAAGCATATCCGTAAATGCTTCGAGTCTTGTTTGTAAACCTGCTTCACCTGTTTGTTCATCCAGCATTAAGTGCATAATAGGCATATTTCTTTCCTTTGCGTGGTAATCAATTTCATTTACCATAAGTGAATCAGGTCCGCAGCCAAACGCTGAAACAGCAATAATTCCATCTACTTTTTTATTTAAAAGAAAATAAGCGGCCGTTCCTGTCAAATCAAGCTCATTTGCCCAATATTGAATTTCACCGAGCTCATAT
>CAVEOW010000098.1:0-5807 GCA_963617295.1 bacterium
GAGCAGTCGGTAATGCAAATAATAAAAACCCGATACCAATTATAATTCCCTGCCATAGAGTAATCGGGGCAAATAAGAAACTCGTCGGCTATGCAGGCGGACTTGATAAAAAACAAAAATTGCTTGATATTGAAAACAAGCTATAAATCGGTTCCGAGCTTATTTTGTATAGCGATTATCAATTCTTCCGCATTTTTAAGCAATTCTTCGTATGTTCCGTCGTTATGTATAACATAATCCCAATCTTTAAGATTATCTAATTGAGTTTCCGTTATATCATTACCTGAAACTATTTTTCCTCGTTTGCTTCTTGCCGTTTCACTTGCTTCCACTCTAACAGTAAATGCACCGAAAGATTTGAATAAATCAAGTTCATGTTTAACTCTAATATCCGTAACAATTGTGTTACCTTGATATTCAATTATAGATTTTAACCAATAATCAGGGTCTTTTGCTCTTCCCCAATCACCTAAATCAATTAAATCTTGCCTGTAGAGAGATTTATTTTTCTCAATTTCTTCAAGTGATAATCCCTTTTGGGCGGAATAGGTAAGTTTTATTGCATCACCAATCCCTATCCGCCTAAAGGTTTTAAATTTTTCCAAAATAATTTTTGCAACAGTATCTTTTCCCGAAAACTGCTTTCCTGAAAAGACTATTATTTTCTTTTTATTTTGAATATTGTTATCCAAACTATTGCTCGCTTTTAATGCTTAAACTGATACGTCTGTCATCAGGGTTAAACTTCAAAATTGTAGTTTGAATTTTATCTCCGACATTCAAAATAACATTATTTTGATTTTGGTATTCTGTTAATTCGTTATTGGGTAACAACGCTTCAACTCCCGGGAATACTTCTACAAAAGCTCCAAAGTGTTTAATTCTTGTGATTGTACCCTCAATTTTGTCACCGTCATGGATTTTATCTTTAGCTTCTGCCCATGGGTCAGCTTCCAAATTCTTTAAGCTCAAGCTGATACGTTTTTTATCATTGTCGATAACAATAACTTCAACATTAACAACATCACCGACTTTTAATATATCAGACGGATGATCAACCCATCTCCAAGAAATTTGAGATAACGGAAGTAAAGCGTCAATGCCGCCGATATCAATAAATGCACCAAAGTCAGTAATTCTTACAACTTCACCTTTTACAACTTGTCCGACTTCAAGAGATTCAAATAAATCTTGTCTGTTTTCGTCTTTTTCATCGGCAGATGCTTTTCTGTTAGATAAAATGAAGTTACCTTGTTGAATATCCATTGTAAGAATCTTCAATTCTAACTTTTCACCGATAATATTATCTTGAGCTTTCAATTTCAAATGGCTTGACGGAACAAAACCTCTAACACCCATTACATCAACAAGAACACCGCCTTTAACTGATGAAAGAACAGTACCTTCAACAACTGCGTCTTCTGCCTTTAATTTTTCGAGTTCTCTCCAGTTGTATGCCATTGCAACTTTCTTATAAGAAAGCATAAATCTGCCGTCTTCATCTTCTTCTCTGATAATTAAGAATTCGTACTCTTGATTTTTCTTTAAAACTTCTTCAACAGGCGTATTTTTATCTAAAGTTGCCTCTTTCATCGGTACATAAGCAGCTGTTTTTGCACCGATATCAACTATAACACCCGATGAATCATAAGAGCATACGATACCTTTAACCAAATCACCTTTTTGGAAACTGTAATCGTAATTACTTAATAATTTCTCAAATTCATCATCTGAATATGTTTGTGCCGTCATTTTTCTTCACCCCGTATAAACTACAACTAACATTATGGAGTTATTATACAGTTTTTTTAATATTTTGTAAACACTAAAAGAGCTTTCCCCTACTTATATAAGGGTTAGCTCTTTTTATTTTGCTATTTCGCTTTTTATAAATAACTTTCGGCTAACATTTTTGACTCTTGCAAATTTTTTAATTTTTTTAATGCTCTTGCCTCTGTTTGTCTGATACACTCTTTTGTAACTCCATAGAATTTTCCGATTTCTTCAAGAGTTTGTTTTTCCTTACCGTTCAATCCGAAACGGAACAGTATAACTTTTTGTTCTCTGTCCTTTAACGTCAAAATTATTTCATTTATATCTTTTTTCATTGATTCATATTCAATATTTCCTTGAACATTACTTCTCTTATCTTCAATTACATCTGCAAGTTTTACTTCTGAGCCGTTGTTTGTTTCAAAAGCTGAGTCTAAAGACAAAGTTTTCTTATAAGCATTAAGGTAATTATTAATTTTAAATGCTTCAATATTCATTTTTTTAGCAACTTCTTCCGCTTTAACTTCTCTGTTTTCTTCATTTTCCATTTCTGCTTTAACTTTTGAGTATTTAGATAATGTTTCTTGTATATAAACAGGTATTTTAACACTGTGAGATTGTTCTGAAATAGCTTTAAACATTGATTGTTTTATCCACCAAGAAGCGTAAGTAGCAAATCTATAGCCAAACTTCCAGTTAAATTTATCTACAGCCACGATTAATCCCATATTTCCCTCTTGTATCAAATCAACAAGCGGAAGTTTACTTGAATGAATAACTTTTTTAGCAATGGTAACAACCAATTTCAAGTTTGCTTGAATCAGTTTATTTTTTGCTTTTTCATCACCGTCTTTAGCTGCTCTTGCAAGTTCTTGTTCTTCTTCTGCGGTTAAATTTCTGATTTTTGAAACTTTTTTTATGTAACCGTTAATTTTTTCATCTGCAAATAAAGGATTACTAACCAATGCGTTATCTTGACAAAATACACAATTTGAACTCATATTAATGCTCCTAATTAAATATACACACCACTTTTCCCGTTGCACTCGCACAGGAACCAACCTATTACAGGGGACTTACTATAACCTAATCAATATATCTTCTGTATATCTTTAATATATCACCATGAATTTTCTTTTTCAATCCTTTTGTAAAGACATGTTAACTTAAATTTCAAATTTGAAGAATTTTTGTAATATTTCGTAATCCGATTTCAAAGAAAAACAAATAAAAAACAGGCATACAATAAAATGTTTGCCTGTTTTTTGATATATGTTCCGTTAAGTATTATGCTGTTGTTGAATAACACACACTTGGCTTTTTAGCTAATTCTTGTTTTTTGCCGATTGTGTTCGCTTGAACATTCGCTCCTTCTTGTTGTGCTTTTAATTTTGCTTCTTTCTTATCAACTAATTTATCTTTAATTTTAATTGCGGCAAAAGTAGCAAGTCCGACTGCAGCGGCTGTACCAATGTAAGACATAAGTCCTGCAAAATTACCTTTTACTACCTTTTTGTATAATTCAGGCGATAATACTTGTTTAGCCCATTTATTACCTTTGAATGTTGCCAAACCTTCTTCAAATACCATCGGAAGCATTGCACTAAATGACATAGCCGGAAGAGCTTTTCTTATTCCGTTCTTTATCTTTTGTCCTTTAGTTAATTCTTTACCGTCTTCTGCCTTTTCTTCTTTTGAACATGCTGCTATCAATAATAGTGCTGAAGCTATTACCATGCCGGGGCCTCTGGATTTGTGTAAAAATTTGCCAAGTTTTGAATAATTATAATTGTGAGCATGTCCCATTTCATGGAATACAGATGTCGGCAATTTTTTCATATTTATTGCTATAGAATTAGTCTGCGGAATGAAAAAAGCATTATTCCCTTCTAATGCTGTTTCCATAGCATTTTCCATAGCTGCTTCCTTCACTTTGTCTATAATCCTATTTCCGGGCATTCTAACTTTTTCCATGGAAATCTTCACACCTGCTTTTTTCAAGTTTGAAGAGTTTAACACTGAATTAGCCGCATTATTATATGATAAAACCTGTTCCGCAGTTAAATTCTTAGCTGCACTCGTAACACCTTTTTTGGCTGCTACCCCTACAGGCAAAGATGCTGCTGCCTGAATTGTTGACGACGCAGCTACAGCTGCTAATGTTTCTTTAACGTTTGGAGTTTTCTTAGCTTTTGTATTTTCTGTTTGTAGTGTGTTATTAACCTTACTTATTTGCATAATCGTTTTCCCCTTATACCTTTTCCTTTATATTTCTTACTTATATAAAGGATTTTGAACTCGGAGAATTTACATTTATGTAAGGTTTTGTAATCCTATTTTGAAGCTGATTTCTTCAATTTACGCAAATAATTTTTTATCTCTTGCAATTGTTTCGGTTTTATATACTTAAACTGACCTTTTTTCAGTCCCTCTAAATCAACTGGTCCCATACTTATACGTTTTAATGAAATTACGCTATGCCCTAAGAAATCCAACATTTTTCTAATCTGTCTGTTTAAACCTTGTGTGAGCATTATTTCAAGAACAGTATCTTTACCCTCAAACTCTACTATTCTTGCCTGTGCATAAGCCGTTTGACCTTTTTCTATTTCAATACCTTTTTCCATTAAAACAAGGTCATTTAAGTTCATTTTACCTTGAGCACAAACCCTATAAATTTTAGGAACCTTAACGCTGGGGTGTGCGAACTCGTTTATAAAATCTCCGTCGTTAGTTAAAATCAAAAGCCCTGTCGAGTCTTTATCAAGTCTGCCTATCGGTTTAAGATTTTGAACTTCCTCAGGTAAAATATCATATATAGTTTTTCTGCCTTTCTCATCATCCATTGTTGTAATGTAACCTGCAGGCTTATAATATCTTATATATGTTAATTGTTCGGGTTTTATTAATTTATTTTCAACGGTTACTTTATCTTTATTTGAAACAGAAAATCCCATTTCCGTAACGGGTTTTCCGTTAACGCAAACTTTGCCGTTTTCTATAAGCTCGTCGGCTTTTCTTCTTGAACAGTAACCGCAAGAAGCTATATATTTATTTAATCTTACTAATGTTATTTTAGGTTTTCTCATACACTTATAATACTGGAATAAGACTAAAATTTAAAGCAGATTTTTACTAACAGCACAAAAATTTACACAGCTCTTTTATTAAACCTTTAAAGGTTTTAGAATGTGCATTCTGCATATCCGAATGATAAGGCTGATACGATTTCACAATGTTTGACGGTAATTCTTCACCTTTTTCAAGAGTTTGCCATATAAAATTAATATATTCATCTTGCTCTTTTCTGTATATTTCATCTTTAGCACGGCGTTCTTCATCCGCTTCAAGATAACACAGTGCATACCATGCAGTTTTTATAGTAACGTCATCACAATCTTGAGGAAATGCCTTTAGAGCTTCCCTTACGATTAATTTATTTGTAATAACAAGATAATACAACTTTGCAACAGACTTACGCTGCTCGGTATAATCTACACTTTCACATTTGTGCATTGTTTTTCAAGAGCTTTCATTAATGAACGAATATCATTATTAAAGAATTGATTTGCAAGTTTGTTTATTGCAACGGCTGCCATTTCTTCACGTGATTCCGTTGATTTATAACAGAATTTTTTTCCTCTTTTTGTTCTTTTTAAAAGTTTTTTATCTGCCAACCTGTCCATTACGGTTTTTACCGTTGTATATGCTCTTATATTTCCGTTTTTATTAATCGATTCCAATACTTCACTTACAGATATATCTTGCATACTGCTTCCTGACTCTTCCATAAACCAAACAGCATTTAAAATTTCGTTTTCCAATGTTCCGTGTGTAAAACTCATAAATCCATCCTTTATATAAAAATAATTTAAAAAATTAATTACTACTATTATAGCATTTGTTTCGGCAAATTACAGTCGTTTGTGAAAATATATTAAAAGAATTTTAACATTAAATCAAGAACTAATTTAATAAATCTCTTATAAATTCTGATATTTTCGGTTTTTTATTTCGCTTATATTGCTTTGCAC
>CAVEOW010000099.1:0-5798 GCA_963617295.1 bacterium
CCTTTTGAATGTCCGTATTCCCTGTTAATTTGTCCCATATCATTGATATCAAAAATCAATACCGAAACTTTTGAGTTATCATTTTTTGCAGCTTGCAAATCTTCTGTTAACAACTCATGAAATCTTCTGTGCGAATACAAGTTTGTTAAGCTGTCAATGCAGAAATTTTGCGTTACTTTCTCATATAATGACAAATTATTAATTAAAAGCCCTAAAGTTGTAGCCGCCATTTGATACAAATTGACGTGTAATTGAACATTATAATCACTTGCAAATGCAACACAAATATCTTTCCCTTTAATTTTTACGGGAATAATAACAGACGGAGAATTTATTAATGACGGAATTTTCAAATAATCAGAATTATTTAAAACCGTTGTTTCTCCTGAAATTAATGCTTTTACAATTTCATTATTAGAATCAGTTTTAAAAAGTTTATAAGAATAGACATTTGAATTTCTGTCTAAAACCTTTACCTCAATTGTATTTGACTTATTATTAATAATCCCGATTCCTGAATAAATTGAGTTTAATCTGTTTACAAATAAATTATGGAATGAATTTAAAATATCTTTTGAATCTGTATTGTAGTTTCTTACTGTTTCATTCATTTCATTAATAAATGCAGGATAATCAACAACACCAAAACTTTTCTCACTTTGCATATTAATGTGAGGCATTTTGATTGAATTCATTCCGCTCCCAAGTACGTTAATCTTAGCAACAATGCCGGCTGAATTATCCATTGGGTTTGTTGTTGTACTTTTTGTGGGAGAGAGAGTTCTTTTATTATTTATATCAGTATTATTGTTATTTTTTTGCATTTAAATAATCCCAGACACGAAATCTTAAAACCTATAAAATAAAATTTTTGCGTTTTTTAATATAACTTTACAAAGATATCTTAACATATTTTAGGTTTTAATCAATAGAAATCAAAATTTTATTAAGCTCAAATATTGTCAGATATTTCTTTTGCGACTTTTTGTGCAGCTCCTGAGGTTTTTAGATTTTGCTTAACATCACCTAATGAAGTTATCATATTGTTACGAAAATCTTTATCATTTAAAATTTTTAAAATTACGGAAGATATTATTTGAGGTTTTGCTTTTGCTTGAACAAGCTCCGGAACTATATCTTTATTCATAATTATATTTGGCAGCGAAACTCTTTTTATGCAGCGTACCAAAAGATAGATTAAATATAAAATCCACGGTCCTTTATAGCTTATAATCATTGGGGTTTCATAAATTGCTGCTTCTAAAGCGACTGTTCCCGATGCAAGAATAAGTGCATCTGACACCGATAATAATTGATAATTTGCATTTTTTATTATTTTTATATCTAAATCTTTATACTCATTAATCGCAGGATTAATCAAAGAATCCTTTATATTTGGAGCTTGTGCCAACGTAAATTGAACGTTACTATCTTTTTCTTTTATCATTCTTGCCGAATCCAAAAATAATTTTAAAAGATTATTTATTTCAAATACCCTTGACCCGGGGAAAATTGAAACGAGCTTTTTATTTTTATCTAAATTATTTTCTTCAAAGAATTTATTTCTATCATATTTTTCAGGCATTTCAGCTAAAAGCGGATGTCCGACAAACTCAACATCGATACCCTCTTTAGCATACATATCTTTTTCAAACGGGAATATTGTTAAAACTTTACTTATACACTTTTTAACAGTATTTAAACGCCATTTTCTTGAAGCCCAAATTTGAGGCGGAATGTAATAATATATTTTAATTCCGTATTTAGACAATACTTTGGATAAATTAAGGTTAAAACCGCCATAATCTATCATTAGCACCATATCAGGCTTGTATTCTTCTTTTAAATATTTTGCAATGCGTTTTCCAAGTGTTAAATGATTTAAAACAATTTGTAAGCTAAACCCCATAGCAGACATTTTGGAATGATCACAAAATAACTTAACACCTGCATTTGCAAGGTTAACTCCGCCAACTGCCTCGATTTGTATATCAGAATTGATTTTTCTCAGTTCTTTTACAACGTCTGCTGCGTGCTTATCCCCTGAATATTCACCTGTTATAATAAATAATTTCTTCATACAGCCATTATTACAATATTGTTTTTATCCGCATATTCGATTGTTTTTTTCGCATCAACCAAAATTGTTTCGTTTGCTTCAACTGCAATTAATTTCGCTTTATATTTTTTCATCATTTTTAATGTTTTTAAGCCAAATGCAGGAATATCAAAACGTTTATCCTGTTTTGGTTTTGAAACTTTTACGATAACTGCATCGCATTTGCCGAGTTTGCAGCCCCTTTCTATGCATCTGTCCGTACCTTCGATTGCTTCAATCGCCATTATCATACGGTCTTTTATTACAACAGATTGACCGATATCAAGGGACCCCATTTCTTTAGCAATTTTAAATCCGTAATCAACATCGGATAATTGAGCTTCTGTCGGCTTTACACTGCCAAGAACTCCGGGAGGTACCATTAAATTTTTGATAAAAATAGTTTGGTCTAAAACCGTTATGCCGATTTTAGCAAGTTCATCAACCAAAAATAACATAATAGCATCATCATTCAATCTTTTAGCTTGCTTCATAAATGAAACTGCCAAAGAATCCAACTTAGGACGTTTTACGATTAACGTTTTTGAAACCTTACCGATAAAAGTAAGTTGATGAATGTTTTCATCTTCCAATGCTTTTTTTATTTTTAAAAGTTCCCCCGGTGCATAATCATACACTTTAGAACAATATTTTCTTAATTCATTTTTGTTATCACCGCTTAGAGAAATACAAACAACTTCAAATCCGTTTTCTTTTGCGTTTTTTGCGAGTTCAACGGGAAGTTCGCCGTCCCCTGCTATAAGCCCTTGTTTATTATCTAATTCTATAGCCACGTCAAATAATCCTCTTTTCTATATATTATTATAATAGAAAATATATATTTTTACTAATTATTAAGGTTTAACTTCCATGCTCTTTTTAAATTCCATAAGACAATTTGCCAACTGATCGGGGCAGCTTGTACCTTTTCCGCCGCAATCAATGCCTTTTAGTTTTTTTATAACATCGTCAATATCCATTCCGATTATAAGTTGCTTTATGCCTTGAAGATTGCCTCCGCAACCTCCGTAGAATTCAACATCGTATATTTTGTTGTCATCCAAAACAACATTCATTAATGCACAACACGTGCCATGTGTTTTATATTGAATTGATCTTAATACCATAATAATATCCTTTCACTAGTGAGGAACAAGTTTTAGTACTGAATATATTATTATAGAAAGTAAAACACAGCAAGGAATAGTTAAAACCCAAGCCGTAACAATATTTCCTATAACGTTTGTTTTAACACCCGAACCTTTAATTGCAGTACCTACACCCATAATAGATGTAGAAACAATGTGGGTTGTACTTAACGGAATCCCGAATGCAGATGCTAACATTACGATAAAAGAAGCGGCAAAGTCAGAAGCCGCACCGCTTATAGGTTTTAATTTTATAATTTTGCTGCCCATTGTTTTAATAATTTTCCAACCGCCTGACATTGTACCTGCAGCCATTGTTGCGGCACAAGTAAGTTTTACCCAAATCGGGATAGAAAACTCACCGTCGGGGAATACCAAAAAGCCTGATGTTACAAGAGCAAGGGTAATAACGCCCATTGTTTTTTGTGCATCATTTAAACCATGGCTTAATGCCATTAAGCCTGATGCAACAATTTGTACTTTTTTAAACCTTTTGTTAATAATATCAGGTTTCATTTTGTAGAAGAGTCTTAAAAATGTACACATAACTACAAAGCCCGCACAAAATCCTACTAATGGAGATGTAAACATTGGAATTATAACTTTTTCCATAAGTAGAAGGAAGTGAATAGGGTGCAGACCTGCGTGAACAAATGTTGCACCTAATAAACCGCCGATTAAAGCATGTGATGAACTTGACGGAAGTCCAAACCACCATGTTAAAAGATTCCAGATAATAGCTGCTAACAAAGCACAAATAATAACCTGTAAAGTAATAGCTTCACCGGCAATGATACCTGCACCGATTGTTTTTGCAACGTTAACCCCTAAAAGAGCGCCGGTAGCTTCCATCGTTGCACCGAATAATACAGCTTGTCTTGGTGATAAAACTTTTGTTGAAACAACTGCAGCAATAGAATTTGCACAGTCATGAAAACCGTTTATGTAATCAAATACCAATGCACAAATAATTACTGCGACGAGGAAAATAACTGTAGATATCATAATTTACCTCTTAACTCATTTTCAATACAACGCTGACAACTGCGTCAGATACACTGTAACAAGCGTCTAAAGCGTTTTCTAAATCTTTGTGAATATCTCTTAATTTAATTACGTTAAGAGCGTCATATTTTCCTGAAAACAATGCTTCTGTTGCAGCAAATAATATTTCGTCGCCTCTTGTTTCAATTTCTTTCATTTTTAAGTTTCTTGCAGTCATATCCGAAATTGTCGGTTTCTTAAAGTGTGCAAAAATTTGTTCTAATTCTGATGTAGCTGCAATTAATGTTTGAGATTGATTTTTTAGGTTATCGGTAAAAGTTTCTAAGTTGTATACTTTTAAATTCAAACTTGCTTTTGTAATCTTTTTCGTAATTTTATTCAACAAAGAAGAAATATTTTGAATGTCATCTCTGTCAATCGGAGTTACAAACGAAGTATCTAAGACTTCAAGAGTCTTTTTTACATTTTTGCTGCTGGCATGTTTGTATTGTCTTGCTCTTGCAATATGCTCTTCCGTAATTCCTTCTTCTAATATTTCGTGGAATAATGCTGCTGCATTTTTACAGCAAGATGTTCCTTCTTCAAATAATGAATAAAAAACATCATTTGAGGGTGGTAAAATGTAAGACATTATTCCGCTTATTAACTTTGACATACTTTTTCTCCTTTTCTAAAAAAATAAAACAATGCAACAGCATTGTTTTATACCAAATTTTGTTTAACCAATTCTTTTCTGATTTTATTTAGTCCTGATTGAATTATTCTCGATATTCTTGACGGTGAGAGATTGAACTCTTCCGAAATTTCTCTCAACTTCTTATCGTTAAAGAATTTGCATTCAATAAGTTCTCTTTCTCTCGGCGGCAGGTTTTTAATTGCAGCTTTTATACTGTCACTTAACTCACTAAAAATAATCTTTTCTTCCGGATTAAGTTTGAAATCTCTGATTTGAGTCGGATTATCCCCTTCTGCCATTTCATCGACAGACAAAATAGTTTTATAGACGGCTTCTCTGATATTACTTTGATTATCATCGTCCATGCCGACTTCTTGTTGTTGATTTTTAAGGACATACCACTTAAATCTGCGACGAACTTCATTTCTTATTGCCCATTTTATAGCAGTAGAAATATAAGATTTATTGTATGTATCAGGCGGAGTATTTGAGCACAACTTGTGTACAACCTGCGTGCCTATATTAACCAATTCCGAAAAATCAATTAAATGTTTTGACGAAAGTTTTTTATACTCAACCTTTGCAAGAGTGTCAATTAACTCTTGATAGTCCTTAATATTAAATTTATTATTTGTCTTATTTTCTGCAGTCATAAAATATTACTTTAAAAAGAAATAATCTATACATGCTCATTTTACATTAAATAAAAAAAATTGTAAAAAAATTGATTTTTATTAGTGTTAAATTTTTCATAAATCAGGGAATAAGTGCGTTCAAGAAGTAATCGCAACACTAACACCTCAAGTATAGTAAAATTAGAGAAGAAAGGAGTTAGTGATGCTACAATACAATAAACATCTAAGTTCAGAGG
>CAVEOW010000100.1:0-5780 GCA_963617295.1 bacterium
ACACCCAAACAAAAACTTCAATATTTTAGTGTTGCGATTGCTTCTTGAACTCACCAATTTTTAAAATATTACAATTGTAAATTTTTTTCAAATTTCTGCAAATTTACAAAATAAAAATACTTTATATGAGTATAGGAGGAATTTAGATGGCTATTACAGGAAATTTTGAAAAAAATTACCAGCAAAACATCTACGAACAGTACCTAAAAAATGCTCAAGGACTTAACCGTGACAACAAATTCGGTCAAGGTGTCGAAGTTGGCGAAAAGGGGGCTAACTCCGTTACATTTAATCCTTTTGCACCTGTAGGCGGTTCGCATGGAGTTTCCGGCACAGAAAACATAGGGGCAAAACAAGGTTTAGTTGCAAGATTAGATAAAATTGACCCGCCACCTGTTGACACAAGATCTGAAACAGAGGGTCAAAAGCTATACTTGTACGCTTAATATTTGCTAAAAAAATATCTTTTGATATATAATTAAACTATGAAGAATCTGTATGATATCAATGACTGGTCAGATGTATCTTGCTGTAGATTAGGCGAGATATTAATCGAGGCAGGGAAAATTAATTTATACCACCTGTCTATGGTTCTTGATGTTCAAAGATTTAAAAAAATGCCTATGGGCGAAATCTTTCTTGCTATGAAAGTTATCAGCAAAAAAGATTTGAAACAGGCATTAATTATCCAAAAAGAGATACAAAAACGTAGTAACACAAATGTTTAATTATACGAAAAAGATATTTTTTTTATTGCTTGCATTCTTAGTAATGCATAATTTTTGTTGTGCAGAAGTTTTAGAATTTGCTCAAGTAAGTGATGTTCACTATTCTCTTCAAAACAAAGAATTGGACAAATATTTGTACTTTCTTTCTTTGTCTTTGAGAAAAAAAGCACCTGATTTCGTCATGTTTTTAGGCGATAACGTTGATAAATCTAACGAAGAAGATGTTATCGGTTTTATGAGAGCTATACATTCAATAAAATCACCGTATTACGTTGTATTAGGAAGCAATGATGCACACAAATTAAGCGGAATTGATAAGTCAATTTACTTAGATATCGTTTCTACATTTAACAGAAACCAAAATGAGAATGAAAAGTACTATTATTTCAAGCCAAACAGCAATATAGTTTGTGTTGTATTGGATAATACTCCTGATTTTGCACCGTCTAAGCATGGTGAAATATCTGATGAACAACTTGAATGGTTAGAAAAATTATTAATTAAATACCCGAAAAGATTATTTCTAATTTTCCACCACTCACCTTTAATTCCGCCGAGAATTGAATATAAATTATCTATGATTAATACGAACAAATACAAAGAGCTTGTAAAAAAGTATCCTAATATTATAACAATTTCATCGGGACACTATCATCAAGCATCTGTTCAAACCGATGACAACGGAGTAAGGCATATCTCTGCACCTGCGTTTATTGATATACCTCACTCATACCAACTTATAAAAATCATTTACGATGAAAACTCTTACAAATCTCCAAAAGATGTACAAGTAATTGTTACACCGGTTAAAGTTTAACAGATTTTGCGACGTAATTTCTTGCACAGTTCAACATTGAATCAAGCAATCCCATGTTTGCTTCAAAATTAAATCCTGCTGTTTTAAGAACCTGTTTTAGTCGCATTTCCCAATAAACATACATTTCTTCTTTAGAAATATCTAAAACCTTTGCAATCACGCTGACTTCTTCCCAATTTAAAGGCAAGGGTCTGGCACCTCTTAACAAATCAACGATATCAAGCCTTTGTTTTCTGGGAAAAGATTTTAATAATTGAACGGTTGATAATTGTTTTTCCTTTTGTTTCTCTCTTAAAAACATAGTTGTTTCATCAAGAAGAATAGGATCTTGCGGTATTTTGTATTCCGTAAATTCTTCAGGTTCAACATCCATAACGGTTGCAATACGCTCCAAGGTTGTTGTTCTTGTTGAAAAAGGAATTGTTTCATCAATAAGGTTATATACATAAGACAATGTAACACCAATCATTTGTGCAAAGTCTTTCTTGTGCAAATTAGTATTGTGAAGAAAGTTATTTAACATTTCACTGCTTTTTAAATTAATAATTGAAGTCTTTTTGTTCGTCATATCGTTCTCCTGTTTTCAATTATAATTAATTAAAAAATTAATAATTTAATTAGCAAGAAGAATAAAAGCATGGGATAATCTTATATATAAGAAAGACAGGCATGCAATGAAGTTAGTAATATGTTTGGGCAACCCTACAACAAAATATGAAAGAACAAGGCACAATGCAGGCTTTATGTTTGCAGATGAACTTGCAAAAAGATTAAATATAAATTTTTCAAACGAGAACAAATTTAAGTCACAGATTGCAAAAGGAGAATATAACGGTGAAGCAATTTGGATTGTAAAACCTCAAACCTTTATGAATTTATCGGGAGAAGCGTTACTTGCATTAAAGAACTTTTATAAATTAGATATGAAAGATTTATTTTTAGTCTATGACGACATTTCACTTGAAGCAGGCAGAATAAGATTTAGGGCAAAAGGGTCAGACGGCGGACATAACGGAGTAAAATCAATAATAAAGCACGCACAAACGGATGTATTTGGCAGATTAAAAATCGGAATAGGATTACAACCACCGTTTATGAAATCAGAAGACTATGTCTTACAAAATTTCAGCAGTGATGAAATTAAAATACTTTCAGATGTATTACCGAAGTGTGTCGATGCGTTTTTATATTATTGCGATACAAACGGGGATATAACAAAAGTGCAAAATAAATATAATTAACATATTTTTTCATAGTAAAATATCATGGTAAAATAATAGTGTTTTAAACATTTTTGGGAGTTTTATGAATAAGATTTTTAATTTAATACACAGGCACAGATTTGATATATTGTTTTCAGTAATCTTAGTATTACTGGTACTGTTTATAGTAGTTCTTTTACCTAAAGACGAAACGAAGAACATAGTAAATATCTTAGAAAATAAAACGTTTGATATTCGCCAGAACATAATAGCAAAAGATAAACATGCAAGAAAAGATATAGTTATTATTACCGTTGACGACCCGTCTTACGAATATTTAATAGATACATACGGAGATTGGCCTATTCCGAGAAATGTTTACGCAAATATTTTGGATTACGTACAAAAAGAAAAGCCAAAGTATGTTGCGTTTGATTTATTATTTATAAAATCACTAAAAAGAGTCCCCGGAAGTGATGATAAACTTATTGAAGCGTTTAGAAAATACCAAAATACATACACAGCACTAAATTTTGATGATTATGATTACGAATTAAGAAAACCGCCTGTAATTCAGGATAAAATCAAATCAAATATAGAGTTTGATTCAAAAAAAATTACTCCGCATAAGTATTCAAATTGCAGAAAAATTTTAGATGAAATAATCGAAGCAACAAATAATGTCGGACATATTAACACTCCCAAAGCAGATGACGGATTTACAAGAACAATACCTGCGTTTATAAGCTACCCGTTATTGGATGAAAACTACAAACCGGTAAAAGACGAATATTATCTGTATATGACTTTAAAAATGTTGATAAACTACCTCAACACTTATGAGGGGGAAAATATAACAAAATTAGTAATTGATAAAAACAACAATTTAATTTTAGGTTCAAGGAAAGTACCTCTGACAAAAAGAGGAGATATAATTTTAAACTGGTACGGAAAGAGCGGAACAGAAGTTCCTGATACATTCCAATATGTTTCATTTTGGGAAGTTTTAAAATCAATAGAAGCTCAAAAACATGGCGGTCATAGCATTCTGCCAAAAGACTTTTTCAAAGATAAAATTGTTTTCATAGGAACAAACGTATTTGCACTATCTGATATAAAAACCGTTCCAACAAGCAAATATCTTCCGGGAGTTGAAATCCACGCAACATTATTCAACAATATATTGGATAATAACGTAATAAAGAAAGTAAATGCACCGATAAACTACACCTTAGCATTATTACTATCCATATTATCAGCAATATTTGTAATCAGAATTCGCTCTGTTTATGTATCAGTAATATTATTCATCTCCTCAATAGGGTTATACCTGTATTTAACAACCTTTATAATGTCAAAATTCAGTTTGTGGATATGGAACGTAGTTCCAATTATGTTTGCATTACTGATATTCGTAGGGGCATTCCTTGTTAAATATCTGTTTAAGTCAAGAGATTTTGAATATACATATAAACTTGCAACTACAGACGGTTTAACGGAATTATATAACCACAGATTTTTCCAAGAGCAAATGAAAAACAAAATTGACTTTGCCAAAAAGCAAGATAAAAAGTTTTCACTCATATTAATTGATATAGATTTCTTCAAAAAGTTCAATGATAAATACGGACACCAAGCAGGTGATGCCGTGCTAAAACATGTTGCAAGAACTTTAAAATCATGCGTTAGAGCAGAAGATATGGTTTGCAGATACGGCGGAGAAGAAATGACAATCATATTAAATAATGCAGATAGAAATACCGGAGTCGGCATAGCTCAAAAAATATGCAAGACAATTGCAGATAAAGACTACGAGTTAACGCCTGATTTAGAAGTTAAAATAACAATAAGTCTTGGAGTTTCAACATATCCCGAGAACGGAACAACTCCGACAGAACTTATTGAATATGCGGATAAGTGCTTATATAAAGCAAAAGAAAACGGAAGAAATCAAGTCGGATTTTTAGAGTAAAATTAAAGAAAATTAGCAAAAAAATCTATTATTTGGGTTTAATATAGTCGGGTAGTTCAAAAAGGGGTATTGTGTGAAAATTCAGCAGGTCAATGGTATTGGTTTAACCGGTTCTAAAAAGAGTCAAAAAGGTTTAAAAAGAGAGGTAAACAGTAATTCTCGAGAAGAAATTAAAGAGCTTTCAAATATATATTACAAGCCGATTTCATTTTCTCGTTCTTGGAAAGAACATGAAAGCTGGGGAGGAAGAATAAACCCAACCACCAAAGAAGCAAGTTTTAAGATTTTAACTTATCCTGATACAAAAAAAGTAGTTGTAACCGTAAAGAAAAGAAATGATGAAAAACAAACAAAAGATTACGTTTTAGAAAATAAAGGCAAAGGTATATTTGAAACCGCAGAAAAAATACCGGCAGGAGAAGTCGAACACGGCGACAAATACTTTTTCACGATATATAAAGGAAATGGTGACGTTGACAAAGTAAAAGACCCCTATTCTTTAAGGCAAGAAACACTAATGGGTGAATCAACAATGTATGATAACTCAATGTTTAAATGGTCAGATGATGATTGGATGCATGGCGATAAAAAAAAAATAACGGCAAATAAATATGCAGCAGCAGGCATTCCTGTATCACAAGCAAAAATTTACGAAATAAATATTCCGACATTTACAAACAAAGGAACTTTTGAAGCAGCAAAAAAAATGTTGAACTCTGTTGTTGAAAGCGGATTTAACGCAGTAGAACTCATGCCGGTAGAAAACACTTATTCATATAACTGGGGATATGACGGAGTTGATAAATTAGCTGTGTCGGAACACATGGGCGGGCCTGACGGGTTAAAATCCTTTGTAGATTATGCTCATTCAATCGGGTTAAACGTAATTATGGATATAGTACCAAACCACCTTGGTCCCGATGGAGCCTCTCTAAGAAGAACAGGACCGTTTATAGAAGGGGAAAATTGTTTCGGTGAAAAGTTTAACTATGAAGGTAAAAATAATGAATATGTAAGAGACTTTATCGTAAACGCCGCAATAAACTGGGCTAACAATTTCC
>CAVEOW010000101.1:0-5674 GCA_963617295.1 bacterium
AAATGAAGCAATGACACAATGGGCAATGAGAAGTGATGATACATTTTACGTGCTTGGCTCTGCGGTAGGTCCTCACCCGTTTCCTTTAATGGTGCGTAATTTCCAAAGTGTTATAAGTAAAGAAGCTCGTGAACAGATATTGGAAAAAGAAGGTAAATTGCCGTCTGCCGTTTTGGCTTGTGTAGGTGGTGGAAGTAACGCCATTGGTGCCTTTTATAATTTCATTGAAGATAGAGATGTTAAACTTATTGGTTGCGAAGCAGCAGGACATGGCGTTGATACCGATATGCATGCCGCAACAATGACAAAAGGGACAATCGGAATTTTTCACGGGATGAAATCAATATTTTGTCAGGATACAAACGGTCAAATTGCACCTGTTTACTCAATTTCTGCAGGTTTAGATTACCCCGGAGTTGGTCCTGAACACGCTTACCTTAAAGAGACCAAACGGGCAGAGTATGTTCCGATTACCGACTCGGAAGCTGTTGACGCTTTTGAATATTTATCAAGAAAAGAAGGTATAATTCCTGCAATAGAAAGCTCTCATGCGGTAGCTTATGCAAAAAAACTTGCTCCTACAATGTCTAAAGATGACATAATAATTATTTGTCTTTCAGGCAGAGGAGATAAGGATGTAGCTTCAATTGCAAAATATAGAGGGAGAACTATAAATGAATAATTTAAAAGATAAATTTTATAATAATGCACTTATAACGTATATCACGGCAGGTGATTGCAATATCGAAACAACAAAAAATTCGCTTATTGCCTTAAAAAATGCAGGCTCTGACATTGTTGTACTGGGAATTCCATTTTCTGACCCCGTTGCAGAATGCGGTTATATTCAAAAATCAAATCAAAGGGGGTTGGACTCAAAAACATTTGTAAACGATATATTTGAAATGTTGAGTTCCATAAAGGAAGAAAATATCCCGATTGTGTTATACACATATACAAACCCGTTGTTTAAATATGGTTATGAAAATTTCTTTAAAGAATGCAATAAATTAGATGTTAAAGGAATTATGTTTGCCGATTTACCTTATGAAGAACATAGAGAAATTAAAGAATACACGGAAAAATATGATATTGATATTATTCCGATAGTAAACTTACTCTCAAAAGAGAGAGTTCAAACCATAACAAAAAACGCAGCAGGATTTATCGGACTGTTTCCGCAAAAAGATGATAAAACAGCTATAGAACAAGTTATCACGAATATAAAGGAAGTAAATAATATTCCGGTTGCGGTAAATGTTGATTTTCTTAGTGATAAACATATAAAAAATTCTGACGGGATAATGATTTCCGTAAGAATAGCACAATTATTGGAAGAATATAAAGAGAATGCTCCAAAAGAAATATATGATTATGTTTCAATGGTAAAAGAAACTCAATTGTTAAAAAAGCAGATTTAATATCTGCTTTTTTATTGAATATGAAAATTTTTGGATAATAATTTTATTATGAACAGATTAGTCGATACATTTAGAGCTTTAAAGTACAGAAATTTCAGGTTATTTTTCCCAGGGCTTATCTTGTCCCAAATAGGAATATGGCTTCAAAATATTGCAATCGGTTGGCTTGTTTACGATATGACAAAATCAGCTTTTTTAATGGGGTTGATATTGTTCTTTAATACTATACCGCTATTTCTTATTACCCCGTTTGCAGGTGTAATTATTGATAAATTTAATAAGCATAAACTTTTAATGTTTATTCAAACGTTATTTTCAATTCAGGCATGCCTGATTGCAGTTTGTGCACTTCTCGGAATTTTAAAAATATGGAACATAATAATACTCGGAGTATTCTTAAACTCTATTGCGGCGGTTGATGTTCCTCTTCGTCAATCAACTTTTGTTAATTTAGTTGATGATAAAAAAGATTTGAGCAATGCAATTTCTTTAAATTCAACTTGTTTTAATATCGCAAGATTGCTTGGTCCTGCTATAGCAGGTGTGTTAATTGCAAAAGCAGGAACAGGAATATGCTTTCTTGCTAATTCTATATGTTTTTTACCTTCACTAATTCTTGTTCCGATGATGAAAATTAATGATGTAAAATCAGAACATATAAAGAATGAAACAATATTTGAAGGCTTAAAAGAGGGTTTTCAATATATGCTTCACAATTCGTTCATAGAAACATTGTTGGTATATATCGGAGTGTTTAGTTTCCTTGGAATGACATACCCTATGTTAATGCCCATTTATACTCAAGATATACTAAAAGCGGATGCGGATACATTAGGCTTGCTTATGAGTTTAGCAGGAATTGGAGCATTATTCTCTTCTTTAATTCTTGCTTATAAAAAAACAATTCATTACCTAAAAACTATATTATGTGTCTGTCTTGTAATTATGGGAGTAGGTTTCATTGGGGTCGGGTCTGTTCATAATACAATTTTTGCTTGTGTAGCAATGTTTCTAATCGGAGTTGGGATGACAGGAGCACTTACTCCTGCTAATACCTTAATACAGACAGAAGTTGAAGATGAAAAAAGAGGCAGAGTTATGAGTATTCACGCTATATTTTACCTCGGAACTCTGTCACTAAGTAACTTCACGGCAGGAACATTTACTCATTATTTTGGTATCTCCGGAGCTTTTAAAATATTTGGTATGCTATTAATTATAGCTGCTGCCATATTTGCATGTATATTTATAAAAATAACAAAAAAGAATATGTTACAATTAGAAGAAAAGGATTAAATATGCAAAAATCTTATTATTGTGAGAAGTTAGAACATTCTTTAAATATATTGCCCGATAGGATATCTTTTTGTTGCAGTTGTGCAGAGGGTTGCCACTTTAACATTGATAATTTTGATAAGCTTGATTTTAATGAAATTTTCAATAAAAGAAATGAATATATAGAACAAATGAAACATGGGGTAATTCCGCATGAATGTTCAGGATGTTGTGAATATAAAGAGTACCCCCAAAAAACATTATTTCAAAAAATAATTGAAAAACTTTTTAAAAATGAAAAGTCTTCGAACAAAGGAAAAATTAATTATATAGTTATAAATCACTTTAAACAATGTGAATGTAACTGTGTTTATTGTGCACAAAAAATCCTTTATCCGACTTATAAACAAAACTTTAACAGCTTGCCGATTATACAAGAATTATTTAACAAGAACCTTGTAGTTGGAGAAAATCTTCATGTTGAGTTTCAAGGCGGAAATGTATCCTTATTAAATGAGTTTGATTCATTAATAGACGAATTAAAAAAACACAATACAAAACAATATTCTATATTAACAAACGGGATTAAGTGGCTTCCTGCCATAGAAAAAATAAAAGATAATACTAATAGTCTTATTTCTTGTTCTTTAGACTGTGGAACACCTGAAACATTCAAAAAAATAAAAAATATTGACGGTTTTAATTCTGTAATTGAAAATCTGAAAAGAATAAAAAATTCTACCGAATTAACAATATCTCTAAAATATATAATACTTGAAGGTATAAATGATAATATAGAAGAGCTTAATGCATTTCTTAACATAGCAAAAGAAATAAACAGTTGTGTAACTATAGAAATTGATTATAGAAAACTTTTTATGAATTCTCCGGAGAAATATAAAATTCCCCAAAAATATTATGATATGTATAATTATGCAGAACGATTCTGTAATGAAAATGATTTGATATATAGAGTTTCTAATTACATGCAACAAGTTTTAGACAGAGGCTATAATTTCTAAACTTGATTAAAAATTGTGTTTTAACTAATATCTTTATGTATATTACAAAGGAAAGAAGGTAAAATTATGTCAAGAAGACCTGTTATTGCCGGAAACTGGAAAATGCACAATTTGCAACAGGAAGCCGCTGATTTAACAAATGGTATTATGCAAGAATTAAAAGCTGAAGATAAGGCAGCATTACCGGAAGTAATTATTGCTCCTACTTTTACAGCTTTATATGCTGCAAATAAAGCACTTAAAGATTGTGGTTGCGGCAAAGTAAAATTAGCTGCTCAAAACTGCTATTTTGAAACAAAAGGTGCTTTTACAGGTGAATGTTCTGTTGAAATGCTTAAAGATGCAGGTTGTGAATATATTATTATCGGTCACAGCGAAAGAAGAGAATACTTTGGTGAAACTGATGAAATGGTAAACAAAAAAGCAAAAGCCATCCTGGCTAACGGTTTAATCCCGATTATTTGCTGCGGTGAATCTTTAGAACAAAGAGAAGCCGGTGTTACTGACTACCATATCGCTTCACAAATTACAAAAGCATTAAGAGATTTAACTGCCGAACAAGTTGCAAAATCAATTATCGCTTATGAACCAATCTGGGCTATCGGAACAGGTAAAACTTGTGATTCAACAGAAGCTAACAGAGTAATCGGTATGATTAGAAACGTTGTAAAAGGTTTATATGATGCAAATACTGCTGATTCTATCAGAATATTATATGGCGGAAGCGTAAAACCTGCTACAATTAAAGAACAAATGGCACAATCAGATATCGATGGAGCATTAGTTGGCGGTGCAAGTTTAACAGCTGACAGTTTTGCTCAAATTGTTAAAGGTGCTATGTAGTTTATAGCTTGATATAAATTAAAACAGGAGTTATTTGCTCCTGTTTTTTTATATTTTAAAACTTGTTGAAAAACGTATTCTTTGTCTTATGTTTGTTGTATCCGTATATTGGTTAGAAGCAAATATTTCAAATTCAAAATCCTTTTTGTTGTTTTTAGGTTTATATGATAAAACAAGCTCATCCTGCATTGTTTCTTGTGAAAGATTCCTAATTAACCTTGTTTTTATTGAAAGAGAATCGGTTATTTGCAATTGAGGAATTAAATATATACTGGTATTATAGTTGCTCTCATTTTTCAACTTACTTTCGCCTATTTGTGCGTTTAATTTCAACCTTTTATATGTGTATTCACCGAATAAACCGCCGGTATTTCTGCTTAAATCTTGATCCTCCTTTGAATAATATGCTCCGCCAAGTACAAAACTCCCTGTATTTTTAGGTAGCTTAATTGAGTCCGACGATAATATTGCACCTCCGGAGGAAGCATGGTTATATGAAGAAGAAAAAGAGCCTACGGATAAGTTTAAGCCGTCACCTCTGTATGAAATAACCGAGCCGATATTGTAAGTTGACTCATTTGCTCTTACAAACAATACTGAAGTATCATTTGCATTATATAAAAAAGTTTGCCCTAATGTTGCTTTTAAGTTTGGTGATATTTGAGCCTCTAAATCAGAGGTATTTACAATGCTCGGTATTGGCGCCATGTGTCTTGAATTCGTGAAGTAACTTGAAGCAAAAGACCTGGAGGAGTCCCAAATCATATTTTCGTTTTTTATGCTTTGCTCGATTTTGTATTGGGTTTCATTGATTTTTAACTTGAAAATCCTGTCATTGTTTATATTTGCCAATGCTCCGTCATCAATATCATCCAATTTCAGTTCAACGGCATTTCCTTCATACCTTTTAGCAACATCTTCAATAGCATTATCCTCAAAGTCAGAAAAGGTTTCATTTTCAATGATTGTGTCTTTATCGGGAATTGTTTCATCATTAATTTCCAATGTTTCAACATATCTTCCGAAATCAATAAACCCGCCTTTATTTACATCAAATTTTTCGTCATTTTTAGCAAATGTGCTTGGCGAAAATAACAAAATTATTGTAAATAT
>CAVEOW010000102.1:0-5666 GCA_963617295.1 bacterium
ATATGGTGCATACAAGGATTTTTAAGAATATCTTTTTTTGCAAACCCTACTGATTTTGGCAGTGCTGTTAAAAGTATTACAATATCTAATAATGAATGGTGTGATGCTACTACAACTTTTCCCTCTATTTCATTAAAATTACCTATGTAGTTAAAATTTGCAATTTTGAAAAATGAAATAAGTTTTATTAGCCAAATCCAAGTAGTTTTTACTGTCTTAATACAAAAATTTCTTTTTTCGCCGCCTTTAAAAAACAACCCTGAAACAGGAATAATCACCATTCCTATAATCATTCCGCCAATAGCAAAAAGAGTCATACATATTATAACTTTTAAACTTCTTATAAATTTCATTTTAGCTTCTTTTTAATATGTACATGCCTGTTTCATAGAAAGTTGATTTTCCGTCAAGAAAATCAATGAATTTGTTGTAATCATCAATCACATTATCAAATTTTTCTTTTTTGATATATTCAACTTCAAAACCTGAATTATTTTGTGAAATCGAAATTGAAACACTCTTAATTCCGCCAAGAGTTTCAGCATAACAAAATAATACGGGGGAGTCTTTAGATAAAAGTATTGACTCTATTAATGCATTTTGTATTGTATTATCTCCGGCGGATATTGAGTTATAAGAGGACTTAATACCTTTTAACAGAGAGAATAAACCGATTGTAGCATTATGAACCGAAAAGCTGAATCCCGCAGGTGAAATTTCACCCTCTTCAATCCTTTGCTCAATTAGTTTTGAAACTCTATCCACATCCCCATAAGAAGAAGCAAAAACAAGTTTATAATTATTACCTTGTTCATACACACTGTTAAGCGTATATAACCCGACTTTACCGAGAATATTCAATTTTCTTCTCATTAACATCGGGATAAAAGATGTGTCAAAATCTGCACTCTCTATATGTGAATATTTGTTTATATAAAACTTAATGTTATTCATGATAATATTAATATTAGTATAACGGGTGATTAATTGCAAAAATGATTAATATAACAAAATATTCGGCGATATGCAATTTGGGTGAAAATATAAATGATATTTTTAACAATGCAATAATAGGGAAAATAACTCCCCATCGTATTAATTTTGAGTTGCTGACTATTGAAAATCCGAAGTTCAATCTTAAATGTAATAGAATGTTGATTCATTTATATAACCAAATAAAACCCTATATTGATGAATGTATTAACAAATACGGCAAAGATAAAGTCGGAATAGTTCTTGCAACTACTAATTCAGGCATTCAGGAATTTGAAACATCAAAAGATTATGACCACTTAAAAATTTCAAATCCTGCCGAATTTTTAAAAGATTATTTAAAACTGAACAGTTATTATGCTTGCGTTTCAACTGCATGTTCTTCGGGAATAAAAGCGTTTTCACTTGCAAAAAGATTATTGGAATTTGATATTTGTGATTGTGTCATTACAGGCGGAGTTGATTCGGTCGCTAATATGCCGAATGCTGGGTTTAAAGCCCTTGAAGTATTGTGTGATGACTTGACTAATCCGTTTTCAAAAAACAGAAAAGGTATGAATATAGGTGAGGGTGGAGCCTTATTTGTTTTGGAAAAAGATAAACCGGGAATAAAACTTTTAGGTCTTGGTGAAACTTCTGACGCATACAATGCAGCAACTCCCGACCCGTCTGGAGAACAAGCTGCAATTGCTATTGAGCAGGCACTCTCACAAGCAAACATATCATATAGTGACATTGATTATATTAATTTACATGGTACGGGTACTATCTCAAACGACCTAATGGAAGCAACCGCCATAAACAAAATTTTTGAATGCAACGTTCCTTGCAGTTCAACAAAACCTCTGACAGGACATTGTTTAGGAGCTGCTGCAAGTATTGAAACAGCTCTTTGCATAAAGTCAATTGAAGAAAATAAACTTTTACCGCATATTTTTGACGGAATTTATGATGACACTATTCCAAAATTAGATTTCGTAAAATTAAACGAAAAAACCGATAAACAGATAAATTATATAATGAACAATGCATTTGGGTTTGGCGGAACGAATGCAGTTATGATTTTAGGAAGATAATATGAATTACGATTTAGAAAAAGTATTGCCCCATAACAAGCCGATGATATTAATTGATGATATTGTTGAAGTTAACAAAGAAGACAGATATGTTGTTGCAAAAGTTACAATAAAAGAGGACATGATATTTTTTGACAAAACCATAAACGGAATATCTGCTTTGACAGGTATTGAGTTTATGGCTCAAACAATCGGTTGTTATGCGTTTTTCGGAAATGAGGACGAAAAACCGAAAATCGGATTTCTTCTCGGTTCTCGCTCATATAAAAACAATCTTGAGAAATTTGAAAACGGTGAAACATATTATATAAAAGCAAGTGAGATATTCTCTGATAATGAGCTTGTTTCGTTTAATTGTTTAATTTATAATGAGGATAATGAATACGCTTCGGCTGTTATTAACGCTTTTCAGCCGAAAGATGCTCAACAATTTTTAGAGGTTTAAAAGTGAAAGAAGTTTTAATTACGGGGTCAAGCAGGGGAATTGGTAGAGAAACCGCTTTATATTTGGCAAAAAACGGTTTTAATATTGTCCTGCATTGCAATAAAAACAGAACATCAGCTGAAGAAGTTGAAAAAGAAATTATTAAAATCGGCAGAAATGCAAGAATTTTGCAATTTGATATTTCAAATAGAACTGCATGCAAAACAATAATATCGGAAGATATTGAAAAATACGGTGTTTACTACGGTGTAGTTTTAAATGCAGGTATAGCAAAAGATAACTGTTTCCCTGCTATGGAAGATAATGAGTGGGATGAGGTTATAAATACAAACTTAGGCGGTTTTTATAATGTTTTAAAACCTATTGTAATGCCGATGATTAGTGCAAGAATTAAAGGAAGAATTGTTGCAATGTCATCAGTTTCGGGATTATGCGGTAACAGAGGACAGGTAAACTATTCCGCTTCAAAAGCAGGTATAACGGGAGCTGTAAAGGCACTTTCTCTTGAACTAGCAAAAAGAGGAATAACAGTTAACTGTGTTGCTCCGGGGGTTATCGATACAGAGATGATTTCGGATATACCTGTTGAAGAAGTAAAGAAAATGATTCCTATGAGAAGATTTGGAAATCCTAAAGAAGTAGCTTCCTTAGTTAACTATTTAATGAGTGATGACGCTTCTTATATTACGGGTCAAGTCATATCTGTTAACGGAGGACTTTATCAATGAAGAGAGTTGTTGTAACAGGCATGGCACTGGCAAGTCCTTTGGGATGTACGAGAGAAAGTGCATTTGAACATCTTCTTTCATTAAAAAATTGCGTTGAATATAATAAAGAACTTGAAGAATATTCAAACTTAAACACAAGACTTTGCTCCAGAGTAAAAAATTTTGTTCTTCCCGAAAACTTTAACAGAAAAACGTTAAGAACAATGGGACCTGTTTCTGTCATGAGTGTTGCAACTGCACAAGAAGCACTTTTGGATGCAGGACTTTTAGGTGACGAAATTATAACTAACGGGCAAACAGGTGTAAGTTACGGGTCATCATCAGGTTCATTGGAAACAATAATTGATTTTTATTCTATGCAGGTGTCTAAAGAAGTTAGAAATGTTACATCAGGTTCTTACGTCAAAATGATGGCACAAACAACTGCCGTTAACATTTCATTGTTCTTTAAAACAATAGGACGACTTATCCCAACATCAACCGCTTGTACGTCAGGTTCTTTGGGAATCGGGTACGGCTATGAAGCTATTAAAAACGGCTATCAGACAGTTATGATATGTGGCGGGGCAGAAGAATTTCACCCTACACAAGTTGCAATTTTTGATACGCTTTATGCAACAAGTTTAAAAAATTCAACTCCTAATTTAACACCGTCACCGTTTGATAAGGATAGGGACGGATTAGTTATCGGAGAGGGAGCAGGTACTCTTATTTTGGAAGAGTATGAACACGCAAAAAAACGTGGTGCAAAAATTTATGCGGAAGTTATCGGTTTTGGTATGAATACTGACGGTACACATATCACTAATCCGAATACAGATACAATGAAAAATGCTTTAATTTATGCGGTAAAAGATAGCGGTATATCCTTTGATGATATCGGATATGTTAATGCACACGGAACGGCAACAAAAAATGGTGATATAGCCGAATCTATCGCAACAGAAGCCGTCTTTAAGAGGAAAGTTCCGATAAGTTCAATAAAAAGTTATACGGGGCATACTCTGGGTGCTTGCGGTGCTATTGAGGCAATTCTGACAATAGATATGGCTCATAAAAAGTGGTTTGCTCCGACTATTAACTTGAATGAGGTTGACGAAAATTGCGGGAAACTAGATTATATAATGAATTCAGGAAGAGAAATTGATACAAAATATGTAATGTCTAACAACTTCGCATTTGGCGGAATAAATACTTCCTTGATATTTAAGTTATTATAATTTCTTATTTTGTTTTTTCTTCAACCGACTTTTATTCACAAGATATCCGCACTTTGAACAAGCTAAAATTTGTCCGGTTGAATCAATCGGCATAAAGTTATGTTCACAAGTTAAAACATCTTCAAGTTCAGGACTATCTTCCATTCTCGGAATGTTTATCTTCCTCTCTTTATTAATATATTTTTGATAAATTTTTATTAATTTTTCTATTATGTACATACTTTATCCAAAATTACAGATAAGCATAATAATATTGTAAACGCAGTTAATAAATTTTGTGCCAGTAAAAATTTCATTAAGAAATTTTGTTGTCCGGCCGGAGCCTTTTTTACTGCCGACATATTTCCCATAAAAATATTATATTCAACTTTTTTATCAGGGTCTATAATGTGTAAATTCATCACTTTTATTAAGACAACTGCCTGAGGAATACTTAATAACGGGAGTAAGTAAAAGAAGTTGCAATTCTCACTAATAAATATAAAAATTAAATTCAAATAAGCAAATACAATTAATAATATTAAAAGTATTAGTGCATTTCGTTGATTACCTGATATTCTGCACAAAGTAATTTTTCTTGAAGAGGTATCAAGTTTATAATCCAAAAGCATATGATTATGCAATATAGCAATAGTTAAAAGAGCCGTAGATATCGAGAATTTCAAAATATTAAAATCATAACTTCCGCTCATAACTATATTTACTCCAAGATATAAAAGCGGAGAATAAATTATTCCGACAACAATTTCACCTAGCCCAATATAACTGCAAAAAGGGTATAAGATACATAAAATCGCAGTCGGTATAACAACATACAGCAGTTTTAATCCGTATATATTAAAGAAAAATATTCCTGCTAAAAGTCCTACTAAGAAAAATGACATAGAAACAAAAAAATATTGTTTAAGAGAGAGCTTGCCCGTAAAAATGCAAATACATTTTCCTTCCTGAAAATCAAAATCGGTCTTGTACCCCTTATTTATTGCATTTCGCTCTTTTATATAATCAATAACATCATCGAAAGAGTTTACTCCCATTTGAAGAAACAATATAGCGATAAGGGCAATAAGCCCATAAAATATATTACCTCCACCCAGTGAGCAATAGAAAAAAGGAACGCTCCATGCGAAAATAGATATAGGAACGGAATAAAATCTTCCGGCAGTTAAAATTGTGGTAAAAAACTCTTTAAAAGGACTCATAG
>CAVEOW010000103.1:0-5636 GCA_963617295.1 bacterium
GAAAATATGTTTTCCTGCTCGGAAGAACAAAAACATCTTATTGAAACAATTAATAAGTTTATAACTGAAAAATTAATGGTTCAGATTGAATATAAAAGAAAAACAGGTACCATTGATTTAATTACTGTCGAGATAAGAAAAATACAAGAGATTGACGGCAAAATAATGCTTACTTGTTATCTGCCCGAAAAGTGCAGAAATAAAAAAATAAACTTAGATTCTATTGTATCTTTATCCCAATTGCAAAATAAAGTAACGGGTTCTAATGTCTTAAACACAATAGTTTTTGAAGTATATGGCAGACTTTCATATTTATACAGGTTAAAACCGTCAGAAAAAGTTATTAACTTTAGCAATTCTCATTTGGTAATTTCAAATTCGGAAGAAGATAAAGACACTTTATTAAAACGACTTTTAAAATACGGTGAAAATTGCAAAATTATAAAACCGATTGAAGTACAAGAAGAATTTTTGGCGTTAACAAATGATATCTTAAAAAATTTAGGGGCGGTTAATGACTAAAATCCTTTTTATTCCGATTGATAACAGACCTGTTTGTTACGATTTACCGATTATGATTTCAAAACTTGATAACAATAATGAAATTATAATTCCGAACATAAATTTACTTGGGGATTTAACAAAAACTGCAGACGTCAAAAGTATTTTTGATTGGCTAAAAGGAATAAAAAATTATGATATAGCAATTGTTTCTCTTGATACAATTGCCTACGGGGGGTTAATTCCGTCAAGAAGAAGCAATGAGAACATTGAAAATATAAAAAACAGGGTTGAAGAATTTTTCTCAATATTAAAAAAATCCTCGGCAAAAATATATGCTCTTTCAAGCATAATGAGAATTTCAAACAACAACATTAATGAAGAAGAAAAAATTTATTGGAAAGATTATGGAACTAAGATTTTTCGATACTCTTTTTTAAAGAGCAAGGGTGAGGATTATTCACAAATTAAAAACGAAATTCCCAATGAAATTTTAGAGGATTATCTTTCAACAAGAAAACGAAGTTTCGAAATAAATAAATATTATATTGAACTAAAGAAACAAGGACTGATTGATACTTTGGTATTCTCAAAAGATGATTGTGCCGAGTTTGGATTTAACGTCGAAGAAGCAAAAATTTTAGAAGAGATTTCAAAAGATGATAAAAATATATTCGTAAAAACCGGAGCGGATGAAATTCCGATTTCTCTGCTTTGCCGAGCTTTAAATTCAGAAAAAAATACAAATATTGCACCGATTTATATAAATCCTGACAGCATAAATAAAATTTCCAAGTATGAGGATGTAAGCGTTGAAAAATCCGTAAATTCGCAAATTGAACTTTGCGGCGGTCGTGTTTCAAATATTGAAAACGCAGATTTAATTTTATTAGTAAATAATTTTAAAGATGAACAAGGCGAGTTAGTTATGAATATAGCCGAACCGTTATTTTACGGAGATTTAAAATTACCTCATCAGCCATATTTCATCGCTGATATTTTAAATGCAAACGGTGCGGATAACAACTTTGTAAAATCGTTATTTAAAGAAATCAACCTCGAAAATTTTTACGGATATAGTGCTTGGAATACAACAGGAAATACGTTAGGCAGCGGAATAAGTGCCGCTTTGACATATTTCAACGCAAAAGACAGAAATAAAGAAGCATTTGAAAAGCTCCAATCCGTAAGATTTTTGGATGATTGGGCATACCAAGCAAATGTAAGAGCAAAAATCAGAAACAATAATCAAAATTTGACAAACAATATTATAAAAAATGAAATGTCAGAATTTGAAAATGTTATTTCAAAAAAATTTAATCAACAAAAGTTGAATGCAAAATATACATTCCCGTGGCACAGGTTTTTTGAAATACGTGTTGAAATTTAGCCTGCGTGTTTGAAATCGTTACCACCGACAATTCTTAATCGTCTTTCGGTACCTTCTCCTACACTTTCGCTTGATAAATTATGCTGTTCAACAAGTTCATGCTGCAATTTTCTTATTTGTTGATTTTGAGGTTGCAATTCAACATTATCCGCCCCCTCTAATATCTTTTGGATTGCAGCCTTTGCTTCATCTAAAGCTCTTTCTGCGTCATCATAATAACCTTGCAGTGTTTCACTGTCTTTTATATGAAGTGCTTCTTTCACAACTTTTTGTACTTGCGACATCGAATTTGAACGTACATAATAAATCGGAAGTTTATAATCGTTTGCAATGCTCAAAATTTTCGTTCCGCCTTTTGCAAATGCCTTGTGAACAATTACTATATCGGCATCTTCAATATTCCTTGTAATTTCAGCCTGCAAATTTAAACGTTCCAATACTTTTTCAAGAACAGTTCTGCTAACTGCATAAATATAGATTTTTTTGAAATCTTTTACCTGTTTTACATACTCTTGCCTTGAAAAACTAAACTTCAACGATTGGCTTGCAAGTTCATCTTCCTTTGCTTTTTCTTCTTCTTTTTCGGGTTTTGCTTCCTCGGGAACTTTATCATAAACCTGATCGACTTTTCTTATTTCAGGTCTGATAGGCCAACCTCTAAGAATATAATCAACTGCTTCTGCAGTATTTTTATAAACAGCAAGGGTATTTCTGTCAACAATTTCTATAACAACATCAAATGTAGGTTGTTTTTCTCTTTCAAGAACCGTTTTTTGGCAGCCTCTGCGTTTTGCTTCGTCATCACCTAATGTTACAGAACTTATTCCGCCAACCAAGTCCGACAAGGTCGGGTTTTTAATCAAGTTATCCAAAGTATTACCGTGAGCCGTTGCAATTAACATAACACCACGTTCTGCTATTGTTCTTGCCGCTTGAGCTTCTTCTTCGGTTCCGATTTCATCAACAACGATAACTTCAGGTGTATGGTTTTCAACCGCTTCAATCATGACATCTTTTTGATAAATCGGTTGAGAGACCTGCATTCTTCTTGCTCTACCGATAGCAGGGTGCGGAGTATCACCGTCACCTGCAATTTCATTTGATGTATCAACAATAACAACTCTTTTGCCGAGTTCATCCGCAACTAATCTTGCAATTTCTCTTAATTTAGTAGTTTTTCCGACCCCCGGACGACCCAGAAATAAAATACTTTTATTCTGCAAAACAATATCTTTAATGCAAGCAATTGTTCCTGTAACAACACGTCCTATTCTGCAAGTTAATCCGACTACTTTTCCCTGTCTGTTTCTGATAGCACTAATTCTGTGTAGTGTTCCCGCTATACCGGAACGATTATCGCTTGTAAATGGCGGAATATGCGAAGTAATATACTCGATATCCTCTTGGGTGATTTGCTCTTTGCCGATGAAATCCGTCCGTTTGTCAGAATAACGAATTTCCCCCACTCTGCCTAAGTCAAGCACCAACTCAATAGCATCATCTAAATTGTACGGCTTTAGTGTTTCCACAATCTTAGGCGGTAAAATTTCAATTAACCTCTTTAGGTCATTGTGAAATTGTATTTTATCCATATGTCCCTTTCGCTTGTCTATGCGTTCAGGTGTCTATACTTGTACCCGATTATAAGGACTTTTTGACTGCCCTTATGTTCGGGGCTATCTCTACTTTTATTATAACACTTTTTTTATTCTCTTTCAATCGTGTACTACAATAGTCGTAGTGTTGTTACATATCTTTAAATAAACAATTAAAATAATGTATTTTAATATATCGCTTAAAAATGTAAATTCACGATTCCAAAATTACTTTATATATATACCAACAGTTCGGAAAGTAAGTAAAAATAACAGTTATAGGAATGTAAGGAGAATATAAATATGACAATTAACGGATTAAATAATACATCAGTATTTTCAGAAATCAGAAATTTAACATCAACACAAAATGCTGTTCCTGCAATGAGAGGAACTGAAACCGTAGTAGAGGATAAAGTTGAGTTAACTCAAACTCAAACTCAAAAACAAGAACCTCCAAAAATCGGTTTTATGAGAGCTTTGTTCGGTCGTTATACAAAAGAACAAATTGCCCAAATAAATGAAACAAAAGAAATGCCTAAAAACGTAAAAGTTGTAGATGATCTTACTTCTCCGAGATTAGCAATAAACTTTATGGATATCACATTAGGTACACATACACTACCTGCCGGATATGAATTAAGACAAGATATATTAGGCTTTACTCGCCTTGTAAGAGAAGATTCAAAGGCTTGGTATTTAAGAAATAAATAAAAAATTTGCATTTAGATAATCAAAACACATTATCTTTTTCATATTGTTCTACTCATAAGTTATTTATCATCAAGGGAGCTTGCTCCCGATTTTTTTGCGTATTTGTATTTTATGATTTCAGAGCCTATTATAGAAAAAGACAATAGTGCAACAAAATGGCATTATACTCATTTATCTTTTTGAAGCAGCTTTTAATCTTGCCATTGCTCTTGCGATTGCTGCATTTGCTATTTTTATATCTTTTTGATTATCTGCATTTTTAAGTTCTGCTTCTGCTCTTTCCTTTGCGAGTTTTGCTCTTGCAGTATCTATATCAGCACTATTCTCCGCAGCTTCCGTAAGAATAATTGCTTCATTATTCTTTAATTGAAATGCCCCGCCGATAATAGAAAAGATGTTTTCTTTTCCGTCTTTAACAACTTTTGCAGTATCAACACTCAATGAAGACATAAAAGGAATATGATCGGGATATACACCGAAACTTCCTTTTGTGCCTTGTGCCGAGATAAAATCGACATCATCTTCATATACGATTCTCTCGGGAGTTATTATTTTTATATGAATTTTTTTATCCGACATTTTCTACCTGCATTTTTCAGCATTTTTTAACACGTCATCAATTGTACCTGCCATATAAAAGGCTTGTTCCGGAATATTATCATATTGACCTTCAATTATGCCTTTAAAGCCCGCAATTGTATCTTCAAGTTTTACATATCTTCCCGGGATGCCTGAGAATTGTTCAGCAACAAAGAACGGTTGAGATAAGAATTTTTGTACTTTTCTTGCTCTGTTAACTGTTTCTTTGTCCTCTTCACTTAGTTCATCCATACCTAAAATTGCAATAATATCTTGTAATTCTTGATATTTTTGCAAAATTTCAAGTACTTTTCTTGCAACATTATAGTGTTCTTCTCCGATAATTAACGGGTCTAATACCTTACTGTTTGAAGCAAGCGGATCAACAGCAGGATAAATACCAAGTGATGAAATTTGTCTTGATAATACCGTTGAAGCATCTAAGTGAGAGAAAGTTGTAGCAGGAGCCGGGTCAGTTAAGTCATCCGCAGGAACATAAATTGCTTGAACAGATGTAATTGAACCGTCTTTTGTTGATGTAATTCTTTCTTGAAGTTCTCCCATTTCATTTGCCAATGTCGGCTGGTATCCAACCGCAGACGGCATTCTGCCAAGTAACGCCGAAACTTCCGAACCTGCTTGTACAAATCTAAAGATGTTATCTATAAATAGTAATACATCTTGCTTAGAATAATCTCTAAAATATTCTGCAGCGGTAAGAGCGGATAACCCGACTCTCATTCTTGCACCCGGTGGTTCATTCATCTGACCGTATATAAGTGCAACTTTATCAATAACTCCTGACTCTTTCATTTCATTCCAAAGGTCGTTACCTTCACGAGTTCTTTCACCTACCC
>CAVEOW010000104.1:0-5632 GCA_963617295.1 bacterium
GTATTATACACAAAAAATTGAAATTGAGAGAATCAGATAATAAAAAGATAGAAAAAGGTCTTAAAAAAATCAGAAAAAATAAATATTATATAAAATATAATAGTGTAAATTATGAAGATATGAGGTAATAATGTTTAAAAAAATCCTGATTTTTTTGATTTTAACATTTATTATAGTTGATTTTGGAGGTAAATGTATGGCTAAAGATGTTTTAACAAAAAAAGAACAAAGTATTGTAATGATTTCAGCCTATACTGCAAAAGGCGACATGGATAATTTAAAAGTTGCTTTAAATAAAGGACTTGATGAAAAATTAACAGTCAATGAGATAAAAGAAGTTCTTGTTCAATTATATGCTTATTGCGGTTTTCCGAGAAGTTTAAACGGAATAGGAACTTTTATGGGTGTTGTTAAAGAAAGAAAAAATGTTGTTGAGGGAAAAGCAGGTGTTCCGTTGCCTGCAAGTGAAGATAAAAGAGCATTCGGGACAAAAGTTCAAACAGAACTCATTGGAGCTCCTGCAACAGGTGAATACATAACATTCGCCCCTGCTATTGATTCTTACCTTAAAGAACATTTGTTCGGTGATATTTTTGCTAGAGGGGTTCTTACCTATCAAGAAAGAGAAATTGCTACAATCTCGGCACTATCTTCAATGGACGGTGTTGAACCTCAATTGAAAGCTCATATTAAACTCGGAAAAAATACAGGTTTAAAAGATGAACAAATTGAAGAAATCTTAAAGCTGACAAGTTCTATTCCAAAAGGCGGTGATTTTGGGGTAGGAGAAGAAAATACCGCTTATGCAAAATACTTTATCGGTAAAAGTTATCTAAATCCGTTAACAACTGACGGAATTCACTCTTCTAACGTAACTTTTGAACCAAAATGTCGTAACAACTGGCACATTCATCATAAAGGCGGACAAATTCTGTATGTAACAGAGGGAAAAGGCTATTATCAAGAATGGGGCAAACCTGTTCAAATATTGAAAAAAGGTGATGTAGTAAATATCCCTGCAGAAGTAAAACACTGGCATGGTGCAGCAAAAGACAGTTGGTTTTCTCATATAGCATTGGCAGTTCCCGCTGAAAATGCAACGACGGAATGGCTTGAACCTGTTGATGATGAATACTATTCAAAATTAGAGGAGTAAAAATGAAAAAGAGATTTTTAGTTATTACAATTATATTAATGCTTTTAGGAGTAACAAACATGGCTAACGCACAAAATAACATATATTCAGACGTATTTAAAAAGGTAAATACCCCACAGGATGTAAAAAAACTTTCTGTGGCAGAAATGAACACACTTTCAGTTGATATCAGAACAGCAATTTTAAACAGGGTAAATACAGTAGGCGGACACTTAGGTCCTGACTTAGGTATTGTCGAAACAACAATCGCAATGCACTATGTATTCAATTCCCCTAAAGATAAGTTTGTCTTTGATGTTTCGCACCAAATATATCCTCATAAAATCTTAACGGGAAGAAAAGATGCGTTTACAGACCCACTTAATCATCTTGAAATAACAGGCTATTCAAGCCCTAGAGAAAGTACCCACGACAATTTTACACTCGGACATACATCAACCTCATTAAGTTTATCTGCGGGTCTTGCTAAAGCAAGAGATTTGAAAGGTGAAAAATACAACGTAGTAGCACTTATCGGGGATGGTTCATTAAGCGGCGGCGAAGCATTTGAAGGTTTAAGTAATGCTGCCGTACTTAATTCAAATATGATTATTATCGTAAATGATAACAATATGTCTATCGCTCCTGTAGAAGGAGGTATTTACAACAGTTTAGCTCGTTTAAGAGAAACTAACGGCGAAGCTAAAGATAACATTTTTAAATCCATGGGTTATGACTATTATTACTTAGAAGACGGCAATAACGTTGAAAAACTTATTGATTTATTCAAAAAAGTAAAAGATACGGATAAACCGACGGTCGTTCATATACATACTCAAAAAGGTATGGGTTATTTACCTGCTGAACAAGATAAAGAATCTTACCACTGGCAAATGCTCGGGTTTATGGATAAAAATGCTCAAAAACCTGTTGTGTCAGAAGATTATAACTCAATTACCTCTGATTATTTAATTGAAAAAGTTAAAAAAGATAAATCCGTGATTGCAATCTCTCCTGCAACTCCGGGGGCTACAGGGTTGACAAAAGATGTTCGTGATAAATTGGGCAAAAACTATACCGATGTCGGCATTGCAGAACAACACGCAGTCGGTTACGCATCAGGACTTGCTGCAAACGGTGCAAAACCTGTTCTTGAAGTTTTAAGCTCATTCATTCAAAGAAGCTACGACCAATTATCTCAAGACTTGGCAATCAATAATGCTCCTGCAACAATTCTTGTATTCTGGGGCGGAATTTCTTCGGCGGATGTTACTCACTTGCAGATTTTTGATATCCCGTTAATCAGCAATATTCCGAATATTGTTTACCTTGCACCGACAAACAAAGAAGAATACTTAGCTATGCTGGATTGGTCGGTTGAACAAAATAAATATCCTGTTGCAATAAGAGTACCGATGACTCAAGTTGTATCAACAGGTAAAAAAGATAAAACTGATTACTCTAAATTGAACAAATTTAAAATTACAATTTCAGGTGAAAAAATAGCAATTATCGGGGTAGGAAACTTCTATTCACTCGGAGAAAAAATTCAAAATGAATTAAAAGAAAAATACGGTGTAAACGCAACTTTAATTAACCCTGTATATTTAACAGGTGTTGATGAAGAAGTCCTTAACAACCTAAAGAAAAATCATGACCTTGTAATTACGTTAGAAGACGGATGTTTAGATGGCGGCTACGGAGAAAAAATCTCAAGATTTTATGCAAATTCCGATATGAAAGTTTTGAACTACGGTGCTGAAAAAGAATTTACAGACAGAACTCCAATGCAAGAACTTCAACAACGCTACCACTTAACACCTGACCTAATTATAAACGATATTAAAAGTTTAGGATTTATAAAATAATCCACACTCTTATAAAAGAAACAGAGCCTCAAAAGGCTCTGTTTTTATATGATATTTATCTTAATAAACACATAATAATTACTAAAAATTAAAGGTTTCTCAAAATTTGCAATAAAAAAAGGACTTTTAAATAAGTCCTTTTTAAATGGTGGGCGTTAAGAGACTTGAACTCCTGACATCCTCCTTGTAAGGGAGGCGCTCTACCAACTGAGCTAAACGCCCTCAACAATTATTATAATACTTGCTGAATTATTTAAGTCAATAGCAAATTTAAAAAAAATTATAAAAAAGGCGAGAATGTTAATCCCCGCCGTTTTCAGTTGTTTAATTATTGATTAAAATAATCTTTTTAATAAGCCTTGGAAGCCTTGTCCATGACGAGCTTCATCTTTAGCCATTTCGTGTACTGTGTCGTGAATAGCATCATAGCCTAATTCTTTAGCTCTTTTTGCAATTTCCATTTTTGCTGCACATGCACCTGCTTCGGCTTCTGCTCTCATTTCTAAGTTTTTCTTTGTTGAAGAAGTAACAACTTCGCCTAATAATTCAGCAAATTTTGCAGCGTGTTCAGCTTCTTCAAAAGCATATCTTTTGTATGCTTCAGCTACTTCAGGATATCCTTCTCTTTCAGCTTGTCTGCTCATTGCTAAATACATACCAACTTCTGTGCATTCTCCAACAAAGTGATCTTTTAAACCTTGTTTTACTTCTGCATCAACATCAGCACCAACTCCGATTACATGCTCTGTTGCCCAAGATAAACCTGCTGTTTCATCAACTGTTTTGAATTTATCACTTGTAGCACCGCATAAAGGGCATTTTTCAGGTGCTTTATCAGCTTCAACTGTATAACCGCATACTGTACATACGAATTTTGTCATAATTTTCTCCTTTTCAATTTTACTTATCTTAAATTCAAATTTATTATACTATAATATATAAAAAAAGAAAAGTGATAATTATTATCAATATTTTGCAATTATAATTCTGTCTATGGAATTCAAATCTTTTAACACCTTTAAGACTTTAAAATTATACGTTTCGAGAATATTACATACTTTTTGAGATTGATTTATTCCGATTTCGAAAAGTAAAAATCCGTCTTTTTGCAGATATTTTTTTGCGTTTTTTGTTATTTTTTCGTAAAATTCCGTACCGTCAACTTCTCTGGTGAAAAGTGCATTATAAGGGTCAAAATTTTTAACTTCGATTTCTAATGAGTCTTTATCTTTTAATGGTATGTACGGCGGATTTGAAACAATTATGTTAAATTGATTTTGAACATTTTCAAATAAGTCCGACTGATAAAACTTTATTTGATTTTGAACATTGTGAAAAATTGCATTTCTTTGTGCTATTTCAAGTGCTTTTTGAGAGATATCCACCGCCTCGATTTTAATGGCATGACAATTTAAAGCAATAGCAATTGGAATGCACCCCGAGCCTGTTCCGATATCAAGCAATATTGGATTTTTAATATTTTCTAATATTTTGAGTGATTCAGTAACAATTATTTCCGTTTCGGGACGTGGGATGAGGGTATTTTCATCAACAAAAAACTTTTTGGAGCAAAAGTATGCCTGCCCGATTATTTGTTGAAGAGGTCTGTGAGTTGAAACTCGCTCTTTAATTACACTTAAAAGTTTGGTTAATTGCCAATCTTTAAGCTGTTTACCGAGCATATAGTCTTTATATGTGTAGTTAAACAGCATATCAAAAGCAAAATCAACCTCTGCTTTTGCCTCATCAAAATCAAAATTATGTTCAAGATATATATTTATATATGGTTTTCTGTACATGATTGATATTTATACTGTCTTTTTAAATTGTTTATCATATTATCATATCACGCAGTGCGTTTCAATCCTAAATTCTAATAAGGGGTTGTATCAGGCGAAATATTTTTCTGTGCCGGTTTTGATTTTCTCTTAATTTAAAATATGTTATAATATTATACCGTATATGACGTAACTGCTATAAGTTTTGATTTTCTCTTAATTTAAAATATGTTATAATAGTCAATAAGCATAGAAGATTAAGTCCTCAGTTTTGATTTTCTCTTAATTTAAAATATGTTATAATCTATCTTTCTGATTACCAAACCCCGTTTTGGTTTTGATTTTCTCTTAATTTAAAATATGTTATAATCTACTCCAGACAAAGTTAAAACATTTTTTAGTTTTGATTTTCTCTTAATTTAAAATATGTTATAATGTTTTCACCGTGAAAACCCATACCACCAGCGTTTTGATTTTCTCTTAATTTAAAATATGTTATAATACTTTTAGCATAATAGAAAGGAGCCAAATAGTTTTGATTTTCTCTTAATTTAAAATATGTTATAATAAATCAATCTGCCACGTAGTGTATTCAAATGTTTTGATTTTCTCTTAATTTAAAATATGTTATAATACTCAAGCATATTATAATATGTTCGATGCAGTTTTGATTTTCTCTTAATTTAAAATATGTTATAATTGTTGCCAATTGGTACAACAGCGCCAGTAAGTTTTGATTTTCTCTTAATTTAAAATATGTTATAATGAACAAATAGCAAAAGGCTATATAGAAGACGTTTTGATTTTCTCTTAATTTAAAATATGTTATAATTGTAACGGCTCTTGCTGCT
>CAVEOW010000105.1:0-4340 GCA_963617295.1 bacterium
GTGTAGATGTTCATATACACAGGATTTCAAATCGATTGGGGCTTGTATCTACAACTACCCCTGAGGAAACAGAGTTTGCTTTAAAAGATAATTTGCCGAAAAAATCTTGGTCAGAGATTAACACTTTGTTTGTAACACTCGGGCAAAATATTTGTAAACCGACAAAACCTGATTGCAGCAAATGTTCACTAACCGAATATTGTAATTTCTTTAAAAATAACGTAAAGAAGAATTAAGAATAAACAAAATTGAGAAATTTTCACTTCTCAAAATACTTTATATATATGTAGTTAGGGACTGAAATATACTTCATAATTAAAAAGTATAAAAAAGAAGGGAACGTGTTATGACAGGTTTCAACAGTTTGATTTATCTTCTTCACATTGTAGAAGAGGACAAAGAACAACTAAAAAAGAAATTAGAACCTGAAAAGGAATTAAAAGAAACAAAACCAAAAGAAGACAAAGAAACGTGATAAAAACAAAAAAGAGAAATGAAAAATCATTTCTCTTTTTTTGTATAACTGTAATATCGACTAAGCGATTTCAATAGCGTTAACAGGGCAGCAATCAGCAGCTTCTTTTACACAATCTTCATTTGCAGCAACTGCAGCTTCTTTAACAACTGCTTTATCTTCTACTGAGAATACTGCATCACATACTGATTCACATGCTCCGCATGCTATACAACTGTCATTAACTGTAACTTTCATATTTTCTCCTTTGTAATTGAATATATAATTTACTTACAAAAAATATTATAACATCAAATTAAAAAATTTTATAAATAAATTTAAGTTATATTTCGAGCCACTCTTTTATTCTGTCCGAGATGTAGTCAAAAGAGGTTATTTCATCAAGTTTCCCGCCTTTTATTCCTTTTGAATAAATTAATAAAGGAACTTGTTCTCTTGTATGGTCTGTTCCTTTTACGGTAGGGTCGCAACCATGGTCAGCAGTTATGATAAGCAAGTCATCATTTGTCATATTTTCAATGAATTTTGGAAGATATGTATCAATTTCTTCTATTGCTTTTGCGTAACCTTTGAAATCGTTTCTGTGACCGTATAGCATATCAGTATCAACTAAATTTGTAAAAATAAATTCTTTATCAAACTTATCAACATTGTATTTTTGAGTTTTGATAGACTGTAAATCAAGTTCATTTTTGATTGCTTTTAAAGTTAACTCAAGTCCTTCCGTATTTCCTCCCGTATGTTTTGCGTGAGAAATGCCTTTGCCTACAAAAATGTCCTCAATTTTACCTATACCTACTACCGCTCCGCCATTCTTTAATACAATATCGCAAGTAGAATCTTTAAACGGTTCAACCGAATAATCTCTTCTCATTCCGCCAATTCTTACGGGCTTGCCGTCAACCAAACGGTATGGTCTTGCAATAACTCGAGAAACGTTGTATTCATCAGTCAGAATATTTCTTGCAATTTCGCAATATTTATAAAGCGTTTCAATCGGAATAATATCAATATCAACCGCAATTTGAAAAACACTGTCTGCACTTGTATATATTATCGGGAATTTTGTTTTTTCGTGTTCAGAGTGCAAATCTTCAATAATTTTAGTACCGGAAGCGGGGTAGTTTCCTAAAATGCCGCCGCATTTTGTTTCTTCAATAAATTTATCAATAATTTTTTTAGGAAAGCCGTTTGGGTAAACTTTAAAAGGTTTATCCAAAATCAACCCCATCATTTCCCAGTGTCCTGTTGTTGTGTCTTTTCCTTTTGATTTTTCTTTCATTATTCCGTATTGGGCAATAGTGTCAGGATTTTTATCCACCCCTTTTACGTTACCCAAATTTCCTAATCCCAGCTTATAAAAGTTAGGGGCATTCAAGCCGCCTACTGCAGCAGATACATTACATAGGGTGTTGCATTCAGGAACATCTCCATAATCTCTGCAATCGGGCATTGCACCGCAACCCATAGAATCAATAACAATTACAATTGCTCTTTTCATAATAATAAACTCCAATCTTGTACTATATTATAATACTAATTTGCTGATTATAAAATATGTTAATAAAAAGCGTGTATCAATTATTTAAAATATTATATCTGGCGGTAGAATTTGAACTATCCAAGTAGTATCATTAATCTATGAAAAAAATCAAAAAAATAATACTTTTTATATTCTCGTTTATTATCGTATTTTCTGCGATTTTTTACCTGACATTAGTTTTTATATTACCGATTTATGTTAATTCTCCAAAATTTACGGATAAACTAAACTCCGTCCTTAATGAAAAATACGGAATAACTTATTTTGCGGATAATTTTGAATTTAGTATTTCACCATTTCTAAAAGCAGATATAAGTGCAACTAATTTTTCATTATCCGATAAGGATAAAAAAGAAATATTTTCTTTTAAATATTTAAAAGGAGAATTTGACACTTTTCATAAAAAGCCTTTAAAGTTAAAAGCTGAAAACCTACTGGTTCAATATAAACCAACAGAAAAGAAAAAGAGTAAAACAAAGCTAAAGATAATATTGATTTTAAAGCAGATATTTCTTCTTTACTATTTTCCCAAAATTCCAATAGCAATAAAGTTGAAATAAAAGCAAAGATTTCTTCTTCTGTTTTAAATAATAATATTTTAGTCGGAGAAAACGGAACTCTCTATTTTATAGGTGATAACCTTTATAGTGATAATTTATCTGTTTTATTCGGGAATTCTGCAATAACCGCAAACGGTTTAATATATGGAGCAAACGGAAATCCGAATTTTAATATTACAGGGAAAAACATTCCTGTATCAGAACTTCAAGCCTCACTTTTATATTTTCAAAAATTAAGAAAAAAAGATAAGGTTTTCATTGAAAATTTCTATAACTTTTCAGGAACTGCCGACATAGATTTAAAAGTCAATAATGAGGGCTTATTTGGCTTTTGCAAAGCAAAAAAGTTAGCTGCAAAGTCAGTTCTTTTTAATGTTCCGATTGTATTTGATGAGGCGGTATTTGATTTTGATAAAAGACAAATTAATTCTTATGCCGAGGGTAAAATCGGAACGGATAAAGTTAATTCTATATTTATATTAGAGGGAATGGCAACTCCAAAACAAACCGTAAACGGTGTTATAAAATCTAAACTTACAAATAGTACGGTTCAAAAATATATTCCGCATACAAGAATAAAAGGATATGCCGATACAACTGTATATTACGGGGTTGAAGACCATAAAATAAGTGTAAATTACCTGCTAAAAATAAATCAGGGTTCTGAATTATACTATAAAATCGCTGATTTAGGTTTGGAAGATAAGGACAGACAATTATTTGTTCAAACTTATAAACACGATGATGTTTTGGAAATAACTTCTTATGCTTATTCAACAGTCGCCGGAGCGGAAACAAATGATATTCTGACAGGTGTAGGGCTTTTCAGAAAAGTAAACGGAAAACTTAAACTTGACTATATAACCTGTAAAACATTAGGTTACGCTCCCGTTTCAGTTACAGGTTCTTTTGGCGAATATTTGCAGGGTGGAATGTTCAACGGCGATTTGATATATTATCATAAAACAAAACAACTGACAGGTGATTTTTCCGTTATTAATTCAACTTACAAAGATTTCTATTTAGAAGAAGCTGTTTTCTCGGCAGATAAAGAAAAAATGAACATCTCTGCAACAGGAACATACGATAAAGAGAAATTTGATTGTAAAATAAATGCTCAAAACGATTTTGGACACGATAAGATTAATATTTATAATATGGAGTTATTTTTAGATAAATTTCATATAAAAAAGGGCGGTAATAAGACAAATAAAATAGCTGAAAACAGTACTGAAATTATTGATAAGGTTACGGATACCGATATCACAATCCAAAATTGGGAAATAAGACTCAATAAAATATTAAGCGGTAAAATACTTGTTGAGCATATTTATCTGACAGGAAATCTTAAAAATAACATATTTAGTTTTAAATCAGAAAATGCAAAATTTGCAAACGGCACACTTCATACAAACGGCAAATATAATTTTAATAATCATTCGTCTAAAGTTGAATTTTTTGCGGATAATGTAAATTCAAACCTTGCTGCGGAAATGGTTTTAGGACTAAAAAATCAGGTTGAGGGCTTGGCTTCTGCTCATATTACGGCTCAAACAGAAGATTTCTTTGATACAATAAGGGCTCATGCTGATTTTGATATTAGGCAAGGATTTTTACCCCAAATCGGCAGTACTGAGTTTATGATTAAAAAATCAAGTGATGGTAAAAAGCCTTTAAAAATAAGAATTCAAGATATTGTTAATATTGATATATCAAAAGAAAAGGCACTTGAACTTTTCAAAGACGAACCATACAAGTTGGA
>CAVEOW010000105.1:4350-5612 GCA_963617295.1 bacterium
AATAAAAGGCTCATTTGATATAGAAAATTATGATGTTAATAATATTTATTTAACCTCTCAACAACAATTTTTATCATTCCTGCTTAAAGGAAATTATGTTATGGATGAACAAAATGCAGATTTAAAGTTGTGGGGTAAATACAATAAAAGTGCAGGTAAAAAAGTTAAAATTTTGTTTGTTCCTTTAACTTGGATAGTAAAAGTAATTTTTCGCCCCGAAAATACAAAAGAACTATATAAAAAAGAATTAAGTGAAGTTCCGAAAATTCAGGCATGCGGAGATGAAGAACAAAGTTTCCGAGTAAAAATGAAAGGTAACCTCAATACAAAAGATATTGATGTTGAATTAAAAAGAATATTTTAGATATTTTTATTATTTTGATATTGGTCGGGTCTTTTTCTATGCCAATTTATATTCTCTTTTACTACCCTTGCCGGAATACCTGCTATTACCGTATTATCTTGAGTAAATTTAGAAGTTATTAAACTGTTTTGTGCAATAACACAATTATTTGGAATTTTACTGTTTTTCATTATCGATACTTTTTTGCATATCCAATTATGGTTACCGATAATTATTTCTTTTCCGTAGTTTATTAATTTACCTGAAAAATCAGTTACACTATGCGTATCAGTGCAAGATATTTCTATTCCGAAAGAAAACATATTATCTTCTCCGATTATAATTTTACTGTTATTTTCTCCTAATTGAATATCTGCTGAGTTAAATGAAGTATTATTCCCTATTTGGATTAAACAATTGTTGACAAAGCAATCTTTGAAACCTATCCTTAAATATACATTATGTAAATATGTGTTATCACTTATTATTACTGAATTATTTGACCCATATATTTTGATTTTTACTTTTCGCAAATGTGCAGAGTTACTAATTTGTACAGAATTATTTTTTCCATGTTTTTTTATTTTTACACTCATAAGAATATGCAATAAAAATCTTTTTAAATCGGTCATTTATATTCCTTATTTTACATTTCAATGTCAATTTTTTAATATTAATTACTTTTTAAATAAATAATTTATTGAAGAATTCTTTTTAATTACAAACTCTCTTATTTTTAATGCTTCATTGAGTCTGAATTTACCTTTACCATTGACTTTATCGGTAAATTCTTTTTCGGTTATATTAATTAGTGTTGCAACTTGAGAATATGATATTTTATGTTTATTTAATTCTGATAATAAGTTTTTATACACTATAACTAACCTGACTCTCTATAAAGTAATACATATAATTATAT
>CAVEOW010000106.1:0-751 GCA_963617295.1 bacterium
CTCTATATAATTCAATTTTACAAGAAACATAAATTATAATTAATATTTTTTGTAAAATTATATAAAATTTCATATAAAAAATAACAAATTTAGGGTATCTTAAACATTAAATAAAATGGCAAGTGAAGGTACTTTATGAGTAAATGGGAAAGATATTAGCTTATTATACTAAATATTTACAAAGCGTTCCTGACTATAAAAAATGGGAAAAAGACAGTGAACAAAAGCCGAAAACACAACAACTCCCTGATTTTAAGTTGCAACAAAAAGCTAAAACAATAGCTGAACCATTACTCCTTGTTGATAAATATGAGCATACCAAAGCTGAAGACTCCGAAACATTTTTTCAGACTTTAAATATTGAATTAATGTCCATAGCAGGCGTAATTAGTGCTTTACCTGTTACCGTAACAAAATTAATACCGTTTCTGGAAAAGCATGCAGATAAAAATAATATTGCAAAAACATCTGCCGAATTGCTGAAAAAATATAGTGCAAAGACAATCGGAAATAAAAATATTCCTTTATCAAAAGCACTTACCGTCGCAGCTACTGTTGCGGCAGGATTATTCTATGCAAAAGGAATAAGAAAATCTATGAATTCTCAATTGGGAATGATTAGAAAAGCAAGTTTTGATGCTTCTCAAAACATTATTAATGACCCTAAACTTTTTGCGGTCTTGAATTCTGAACAAGAACAACAATTACAAGAACTTTTACCTGCAACAAAAAAGAAAAATAATGCGGTAGC
>CAVEOW010000106.1:761-5611 GCA_963617295.1 bacterium
GAACAAATTAAAGATAAGTTAAATATCGGGTCGTCTTTTGAAGCAGTAGGAGAATACAAAAAAACTCAAAAGAAATATTCCGAACAAAAAAGAGAATATAACGAAAAAATTGAAAATAAATCGAATAAAAATGTCCCTTTAAGCTCAAGTGCAAAACTGGAAGCAGAAGAGAATAAACTTTTACTCCAAAGCATGCTTAAAAATGTTGAACATGATGTACTTGAACCGTTAAGAAAAGTTGAAACAATTGCGAATATTGCTTATGCAAGTTTATTTACAGGCGGGTTTATAGAGTATCTTATCTCTGATAAAATCGTTGACATTATGGGTATAAAAAATAAAGCTGTTAAAGCAGCTGCAAAAGTCGGAGTTCCGCTTGTTTCCTATATGCTTTTGAATAAAAATATTTCAGATATTGAAAATAAAGTTATTCTTGCAACAAAGTACAAACACTTGAAAAAATTTGTAGAAAATCCGAATGAAGTAAATACTACAGAGAATAAAAAACAATCACTTCCGCAATTTATAAAAGAAGTTATTCAAGATACAAAAGATTACAACAAATTTAGTGAAACCGAACTACCTTTATTGGAAGAAAAATTGAACGCTAAAAAGAAATTAAAATTCTCACAAGCTCAATTGGAAGAAGCAAAATTACTTCAAGAAAATACGGCTATGGCAATTAACAAGCATAGAGAAAACGTGTTTGGTCAAACAGTAGGAATAAAATCACTTGCGGAAACAATTCTCGGACCTTTAGATATTGTAGTTACCGCCGTTGGAGCTAAGTTAGGTCATACACTTGCGAAGAAAAATCCTAAATTAAAAGGTTTATTTATGGGAATAGGTGCAGTTGCAGCATTTATACCTGCTGCAGTTGTTGAAGCCATGCTGACTAAACAACAAAAATTAGCGGAAAAAACTGCTGCAATGCTTGCGATAAAAGAAACCGATAATGCAAGATTATTTGCAAACATTCCCGATGAAAAATACAACTTGGATTTTGAGAAAACTAAAAAGCCTGAAATCTTTAAACAAATTTAAACTACAAAGTAATCAAATTTTTGTAAAATATTTTTTCTTCAAAATTCTCGGGCATATTATTCCAATACCTAAAAATTGTTATACCCTGTTTTTCAAGTGAAGAAGCTATCTTATCCGCTTCTTTTTCATATTCTAAAAGCAACGGATATTTATACGGAACATCATTTTTTTCTAAATCAAATTTTAACAAATTCATACCTGCGTATTTTTTATCATAGTTTTGAAATTTTTCGATAAGAATACGTTTTGTATCTTCTAAATTAGTGTTTTTTAAGTAATTTTTAGTGCAATCCGACATTAATTTAATATCTTCTCCGTCCAGCATTGTTTCATTTTTAACAAGCTCGGAATAACTTAAATCTGTCAATTCATAACTATAATTATCTTTCATATAACTTTCTTTTAATGTTTTTGTTGTATATAAAAACGCTCCATTTCTTATTTTGGGGAAAAATTTTCTTACGGAATTAAAAGAAGCAATTCCGCAAGGTTCGAAAAAAAACGAATGAGCATTATCAACAATTAGGTTTGGGTATTTTTCGGATAATATTTTCACATTCTTTGAACATATTCCAAAGTAATTAGGATATACAATATATGCGTCAACAGGGAACTCCGATTTTGGCATAAAAGTTTTATTTATGTTGTAGTATTTAATTTTGCACTGTTCCTTAAATACAGCATTTCGCAATGTAGGACAAATATAAAATGGCAGGTAAATTTCCTTAATGTTAAAGGCTTTTATAATGTACCTTAAACAGTTTCTTGCAGTATTCAATTGTACTATTTCATATTCCATTATTATTCTTCAATATAAAGTTCATCAAGGTTATGAAGAGTGCCACCTAAAGGTGTAGGATAAAGATTTTTTATTTTCTTTCTGACTGCAACAAATGACAACGGAGAATATAAATATATAATAGGTCTTTCATCGTATATTATTTGTTGATACTTATCATAAATAACTTTTCGTTTATTGAAATCAAGCTCTAATGCACCTTGCTCAATAATGTCATCAAGTTCTTTTTCCCAAGGCAATCTGTCTGATAAATTATCATTTTGAGAACGCATATTAAACAAATGCAAGTGACCTTTTGAATACCAAACATTTTTCCCACCATGCGGCTCTAACGGAGAACCTGTTAATCCCATTAAAGCCATATCCCAGTCATAAGTGGACATCAGCTTACTTACAAGAGTGTTAAACTCAATCGGTTTAAAGTTCACTTTAATTCCGATTTCTTTTAAGTCTTCTTTCACCATAACACCGCAGGCTTCACGTTCAGTTTGCCCTGCATTGGTATATAAATCAAACTCCACCTGATTTCCGTCACTGTCATAAAGCAATCCGTCTTTTCCATAATAAAAGCCGCTTTGGGTTAACAGATTTTTGGCATATTCAATATTTCTTTCATGCCCGACTGCTAATTTTTCATTTAAGAATAATGAAGATAAAGATTCAGCGGTAAATAACGGTTGAGCTACTCCGTTTAAAACGTTATTAATCATAGCATTTCTATCGATAGCATAATCAATTGCAGTTCTGAAATTTAAGTTGTTAAACCATTTTTGTTTTATCGGAGAAACATAAAATTTACCGTTTTTATCTTTTCTTGTGTTCATATTAAAGGTAATGAACATAGTACCCGTACTTGGGCCTAAGTTGTAAATTTTAAAATCTGATTTTTTCTCTTTTTGTTTAAACCTTGCTAAATCTTTGCCCCTTATTGAAATAACATCTAATTCATCAGCTTCAAATTTTAGAAGCTCGTTGTTTAAATCTCCTACAATCAGGATGACATATTTATCTATATAAGGAAGAATATTTTTATTGTCATCCATAGCATAATAATTAGGATTTCTTTTAAATACAACTCTTTGAGCAGGAATATATTCCTCCGGTACAAAAGCCCCCGAAGACACAATATCTTTAGGCTTTACGGTTGTTGATAAGTAGGACTCAAAATAACGATTTCCCTTTTCAACAACACTTTTAAAGACATGTTTAGGTGCAATTTGAGTTCCCATAAAACGTAAAAACGGAGCAAAAGGCTTTTTAATTGTGAATTTTACATTGTATTTATCAATTTTTGAAACTTTTGGGTATTCTCCATCTATTAAAACGGAATCTCTCAAGGATGTGTTACCGAGTCCTGCCAAAATTATATCATTCCAAGTAAAAACCACGTCATCTGCCGTAATTTCAACTCCGTCAGTCCACTTTGCACCTTCTCTCAAAGTAATTATAAACTCTTTTTGATTTGGTGAAACCGAATATGATTTTGCCAAATTAGGAATAACCTCGCCTGTTATAGGGTCAGTTGAAAGTAACGAGTCATAAAGCATATCCCCGATTTGAGAAGAGGTTGCGTCTTTTGAAACCCAAGGGTTAAACGTTTTTGGACCTTCTCCTATAGTCGAGGTAATAATCTGACCGCCATATTTGCCTATCGGAGCTCTTGATAAACGGTAATCAATCCCATTGTATTGTAAAGTTTTAACGTCACCATATTCAATATTTTTTTCAGCGGATATATTGCTATGAGAACTGCTTTCATAAATGTTTTGCGGATTTTTGTCAATCCTGAAACAAGCACCTGTAACAAGTGCTACGAAAAACAATAAATATATTATTTTCTTAAAAGATTTCATATACTAAGATTATCACGTTTTAAGAAAAAATAAAAATCACTCTTTCGGGTATATAAAATATTCATACAATTCTTTTTTTCATTTTTATCTTGATTCCTAAAAATGTTATTATTTTTCTTTTAACCCCGTTATTTATTTCATTTTTTATTGAAAAAATTTGTTCTAATCCTTTATATTTAGTTTTCACGTGAGAATGTCCATTCTGAATATTCTTTGAAAAACTATTACATAGATTATTTATCAGAATTTTATTTTGTTCATTTTCTTTTGAAAAAATATTAAGCAAGTCCGGATAATAATTTATTGTATTGTTTAAATGTTGTAAGAACACCTTACAATTATCAGCGTCATTAATTAAATACAAAGCATTCTTTTGAGTGTTAGGTATAATACTTAATTTCCAATAATTATTTGCAACAACTTTTATCTTAAAATTTTTCCTTAAAGCTTGTATATAGAACCATATATCATCACTGGTAGGAGCCAATTTTTCCCATAGCTGTCTATTTAATACGTCTGAATGTAATGAGTTTGGAGGAAATAATGTACCTGCTCCGCTTGACAATTTATTGAAAACAGAAGGAAGCCTTATTGCCTCGCTGTAATAATCACCATTTTCATATAATTTTCTTGGAATATTTTTAAAGAAACCTGAATTTTCATATAATCTGGTTATACGATGACAATGTATATACTTTGGAGTTTCCAAATATGAAATGTAGAGTTCTTCTACCATTTTTTTCGGGTATATAAGATCATCATCAACTGTAATGATAACTTTATCAGGATATTCTTTCAGTGCAGGGATTAATTTTTTATAACTTTTTAAATCCTCACAATAATGAATTTCAAATGTTCCGTTTTTTAATTCTAATAAGTCTAATGGTAAATCCTTGTCTTTGTTTGGAAATTGTTCAATCCCCAAATATAGCACAATCTTTTGTGGTTTATATGATTGATTAAAAATTGTTTTTATTGTGTGTGATACAGTATTAATTCTTTCGGGATATGATGTTAATGATACAATTACTGGCAATTTTATATTCTCCTTTCCGGCAAATCTGATAAATCTCCATGTTTTTCAATTTTATGTAATTTTATCAACGAACCTAATTCGTATGAAATTTTATTTGGTGAAATTTTAGTAAGACCGG
>CAVEOW010000107.1:0-5569 GCA_963617295.1 bacterium
GATTTCATGCCTGAATATTGGAATACCGAAACCATAAAACTTTGGAAATCAAGAATTGAAAATTTGATTTATATACTTTATAAAAATAACAAAATCGTAGAGGCAACTACTTTTCTACCGTTGATTTACGATGAAAATACCTTTAAAATATTTGAACAAATTATTATGCAAAGAAGTATATTTAATAATATTGCAGCAATAAAAGAAAACATAAAAAATAAAGGATTAATGACCAATATTTTTTCAAAAAAAGCAAAGAGTGAAAATGAATTTGATACAAAAGAATTAGAAAAAATACTTATGTTCTTGCAACGAGGATGGTTCAATGGATAGAATATTAGGTTTAGATATAGGTAAAAAAAGAATAGGAATTTCAATGAGTGATGCTATGGGGCTTATAGCACATCCTGTTGAAACGATAATGAGAGAACCGCAAAAAGCGGCAATTGAAAAAATCAAAAAAATTTGTCACGATAATAATATTAAAAAAATTGTAGCAGGTTTGCCAAAGAATATGAATAATACAATTGGCGAACAAGCACAAGATTGCATTGATTTTACGGAAAACTTTAAAGATGAATTTGAAATAATTTTTGAAGATGAACGTTTAACAAGTAAACAAGCAGAATACTTTTTAGCTCAAACGGGAAGAAAATATACAAAGGATAAACAACTTATTGATTTAAAAAGTGCTTGCATAATATTACAACAATATCTCGATAGAAAGTGAGTTTATATGAAAGAAAACAGAGAAGAACTAATTGAAACAATTGATGAACAAGGTAACAAAGTAACATTTGAGCTTGTTGACATTGTAACTGTTGATGATGTGGAATACGCACTATTGCTTCCTCCTGATACAGACGAAGACGAAGGAGAAATCCTCGTTATGAGATTGAAGAAAGACGGAGATGATTATACGTTTGAAACAATCGATGATGACTCCGAAATTGAAAAAGTATCTCAATATATTGAAGAACTTGAAGATGAAATGGATGATTAATTAAATTTCAGAACAGAAAAAGATGAAACAAAAGTTTCCTCTTTTTTATACCTAAAACAGCAATGATACAGATATCATAAATTGCTACAATATATTTAAAGATGAGATTGATAAAACAATCAGAAATCATTTTCGTACACAATTTGATGTTCAACGTGTTATATACAGTTGTTATTCCGAGTATCTTTATCTCGGAAAGTTAAAAAATCATCAACATCTTTATTCTTTCTAAAAAAGGTTGATACCCTTGTCTATATGTCCTCTAAAATAGGGATAGAAAAGAAAATTAATCATTATAAACCAAAATTATTATGTATAAATGACGGAGAATGGACAACCGATAACGACAGAGCTAATGTTAAACCAATTTTAGAAAAATTATTCCCCGATAAATCGGAATTTGAACTTTGCTAAATAAATTGGTAAAATAAGGCAGAGGATTTATTATGAAAAAGATAACGCTACTTTTATTAATATTATTATTTTCAAACGGTTTACAAACATTTGCGAGTTCATTTTTTCCTCCTGAGTGGAATGAATTTTGTCCGGCACAATATATTTATCTTCATCCTGAAAAACGATACTTTTTAAAAGATAAAATCTATTGGCAGCAAAGAAGAATAAATTTTGACAAAAAAGTAAACTATTGCAATAAGTTGACAGATAAAGAAAAAACAAATTGTTATCAAGAAATCAGATTAATGGAGAAAAATGCAACCGAAGTGCAAATGAAACAAGATGAGAATGATAATATTAAAACATTGCAGACGTATAGGAGATATTAAAAAGAGCGGTTTTAAATACCGCTCTTAAAATTTTATCTGTAGTTTTGGAATTGAAGAGGAATATTATAAACATCCTCTTTTTCTCTAAGCATTTTTATAACTGCCTGTAAATCATCTTTATCCTTACCTGATACTCTTACCTGTTCACTCTGAATAGATGCTTGGACTTTTAACTTTGTATTTTTAATATCAGCAACAATTTTTTTAGCTGTTTCTTGAGTTAGCCCTTTTCTTAAATTAAAAACTTGTCTTACATTACCGCCCAAAGCGTTTTCTATAGTTTGAGCATCCAATATTTTAATGCTTAAATTTCTTTTTATCATTTTACTTTGCAAAATATCAAGGATATTTTTTAATTTCATTTCATCATTTGTCGTAATTGTAATCGATTTATCCGCATCTAAAATTACGTCAGAATTTGAACCTTTTAAATCAAATCTTGAACCGATTTCTCTTTTTACTTGGTCAATAGCATTTACTAATTCTTGTTTATCAAATTCCGAAACAATATCAAAACTGCAATCTTTCGCCATATAATACTCCTTTTTCTGTTCTTTTAAGAATAACATAATTTTGTTAAAATGTTAAGTTTTAGACATGCTCTGTTTTCATCAATAAAATAAAGAACATACTTGAAAAATATGTTTTGCATGGCAAATTCTATTTTTACAAGTTTTATATACATGGTCTTATAGTTAGGAGTACGTCGTGAAAATATCAAATATTAATTCGCAAGTAAATTTCGGTAGAGCATTTACAACAAATGAGAAGAAAGAGTATGAAAAAGTTCAAGCCCAAGCAAGAAAAGAGTTGGGACTTGATAAAACTACAGCAACAATTTTTGACTTTAGTGCCCCGGCAGGTGCTAAAGATACCGGTATAGGAACTACATTTTCAAAAGAAGCACAAGGATTAGCCGACATGTTGAAAGCTATGTGCGGAATAAATTCAATTCAACTTCAACCGCAAGGCGAAATTTCAAATTACGTTCGTTCACCATATTCAGGAACAGGTTTTTCTTTAGGTGCTCATATTATTGATTTAACAAAACTTCAAGACGAAAAATACGGTAACCTTTTAAATTCTGAGGATCTGAATTCTCCATATATGACCAGAGTAAGAGATCATGAAACAGTTGATTATGACAATGTTTTTGCACAAGACGGTCAAAAAGCTATGCTCAAAAAAGCATATCTCAACTTTGAAAAATTACCTGCAACAAGTCCATTAAAAAAAGAATTTGAATTGTTTAAAAAAGAAAACAGTTATTGGGTAGAAAAAGATGCTTTATTTGAAGCAGTTGCAGTTGATAACGGTACAAAAAACGTAAAAGAATGGTCTTATGAAGATCAAAATGTTTTTGCAACAAAAGAGGGAAATGCAAAGCGAATAAGTGAACTTCGTAAAGTTAAAGATGAAGACGGTACAAATGTTGTTGATTTTGAAGAATTTGTGCAATTTATAGCTGATAAACAACAAAAAGACGCTAAGGCAGAATATAACAAAAAGGGCATTGATTTATATGGAGATTGCCAAATCGGATTTTCTGATAAGGATGTTTGGGCTCATAAATCAGCATTCTCACGCACTTATGAATTCGGTTGTGATATAGGAAACGGCAATTATTCTTGCTGGTCGCCTGCAATTAATTTTGATAAAATTGACGGAGAAGCAGGTGAATTGCTTTCTAAAAAATTTGATTTGTTCTTTAAGAGATACAATGGTGTAAGAATTGATGCAGCTTGGCAGTTAATTAACCCGTTAGTATGCTCTCCTTGGATGGAATACGGACATACAAAATTTGATAACAACGGAAATAAATTAGGTCATAAATTAGAAAGACAACCAAAAGTTGCAGATAATGGAAAACATATTATTAATAACATTATTTTAAAGGCTGCTGATGATAATAATGTTCCGCACGATAAAGTTTTCTTGGAACTTTTAGGCGGTAACTCTTATCGTTCATTAGATGCGGTAAAAGATTCAGGAGCAACTTTAATTCATATTACAAGATATGCAGGTGATACTTGGGGTAGGGTTAAGTTTTATGAATCTGAAGGTGAAAACAAATATCAAAATATGAAGCCCGGTCAATATACAATAGGACCCGGAACTCATGATGACTACAGTCTGCTTGAACAGGCGGAAAACGTGAGAGGCAGAGCTTATTTGCTTGCAAATGATTTATCATTGAATAAATACAGTTTGGAGCATTCAAGAGAAAGATTATCAGAGGCCATGTTTGCCGAATTATTTACAACAAAAAATCAATTTGCAACTTTACCCGATATTGTAGGTTCGGATAGAAGGATTAATACTCCTAACGTTTTAGCCGGTAACTGGGAATATAGAATTTCTCCGAACTACGAAAAAGAATATCATACAAATCTGGCACAAGGTAAAGGTTTAAACATGCCTGATGCTTTAAGTAAAGCATTAAGAGCTAAAAAACACGGAAGAGCAGCTGCCGGCTTGATTGCAAAATTAGATAACTTTGCAAAAATATTAAGACAACAAGGTCCGATGACAACAAAAGAAGCGGATAAACTAATTAAACAATAGAAGTGATTAATGAATAAGAAATTAAACTACTGCCAAATTAAATAATGCGGCAGTAGCTTTTTATTTAACATTAAAATAATTAAATCATTAGAAATGATTGCATTCAAAACTCAAATTATTTTTAACATTGTACTTTTTTCATTGCAGAAAAGTACCCGGCGGAATTTCCGTAAGGTGAAACTAGAATAAAGCGAAGGCAATGCGAATTACAACGGAGCGAAATTCCGTACGGACGAAGTCCGGTAAGTGAGTGGCGTAGCTGACGACAACGTAGTATAGTCAGTGACAGCAACGAACGCAAAGGAATTTAAAGAGAGTGAAATGAGTACTTGCAGAAGCAAAGGAAATTCCAAGAAAATGGCTAGCAACCTGATATTACATTTTTACTTCACTAATTTCAACCAAAAAGCCCTAAACTCACTTCGTTCAAACAGACGGACTTCAGTAGTTGTTTCAATAAGTGAAGTTACGAAATTTCATATATGGTTGCATACTTATTAATAATCAATTGTAGGTCAGATTTACCAATCTGACAGTAACTGTATGAGAGTCTAAACGGATTAAAAAAACGATAAAGTTTGTTTTATAAATGTACATTAATAGTTAAAATTGGTTTTAATCAACAAAAAAAGAAGCCCTTTTGAGGACTTCTTTTGTTTTGTCTTATATATTAAACACTAACCTTTTTAGCTTGTGTTTCGTTTACAGGTTTCCAGTTCGCAGCCATAATTTTCTTAAATGATTTTAAAGCTGTATCTTCAAGTTCACCTAATTCTTCAGCTGCAACAATTAATTCTCTTAAAGGAAGTAATGCTCTTTGGTCACGAAGAACACCTAATGCTGCTGCGGCACCTGCTCTTACTAAATCATTTTCTTCTTTATTTTTCATAACTTCGATTAATGCAGGAACAGCTTTTTTATCATTTAATTTGCCTAAAGAAGTAACTGCATAAATACGAACGTTAACCCATTCATCTTTCAACATTTTAATAATGTGATCAACAACTTTTGCGTTTCCAATTTCACCTAAAGCTCTTGTAGCATCACATCTAACGTTAACTTTTTCGCTATATAAAGAATCAATTAACGCATCTGTAGCAACATCACCAATTTCAATTAAAGCATCTGTTGCAGTGATACAAACTTGAGGATTTTCATCGTTTAATGCTTCAACAAGCGGTTCAACAACTTCACGACCGCCTAAACGACCTAATGC
>CAVEOW010000108.1:0-5563 GCA_963617295.1 bacterium
TCAAGATTGATTGTCGGAGGAACAATGTCTTCTTGCAATGCTTTAATTACAACGATTGCTTCTGCACTTCCTGCTGCCCCTAACATGTGTCCTGTCATTGATTTTGTTGAACTTACCGAAAGCCTGTGATTGATAGAGGTATCCCCAAAAACTTTCGCTACGGCTTTTGCTTCCGCAATATCTCCTATATGAGTACCGGTGCCGTGTAAGTTAATATAATCAATATCTTCTTCTTTTTTATTTCCGTCTTTTAAACAATTTTCAATTGCAAGAATTGCACCTTTTCCGTTCGGATCGGGAGCAACCATATCATAAGCATCAGAGCTTTGACCGTAGCCTGTAATCTCGGCATAAATTTTAGCCCCTCTTTTTAGTGCGTGTTCCCTTTCTTCAAGAACTAACACAGCTCCACCCTCACTTAATACAAATCCGTCACGGTCTTTATCGTACGGGCGAGATACTTCTTCCGGAGGTCTTGTACTTTTTGAAAGCGTTCTTGCACTTGTAAATGCTCCGATACCGAAATCATTTACACTTGATTCACTTCCGCCTGCAACCATCATATCAGCGTCGCCGTATTGAATAGTTCTAAAAGCGTCGCCAATTGAATGCGAACCTGTTGCACACGCAGATAGAACGCACTTACTTGGACCATTCAACCCGAATTTAAGAGAAACCAAACCTGAAACCATATTACCTATCATCATAGGAACAGTAAACGGAGAACATTTATGAAATCCTCTTTTCATCATTTCCTGATAGCTTTGAGTTACGGTTATAAGTCCGCTTGCAGCAGAGGAAACAATTGTGCCTATTCTACCAGTGTCCTCTTTAGTTAAATCAAGTCCGGAGTCGATTAAAGCGTCTTTTGTCGCAACAATTGCGTATATCATACATTTTTCATAACGTTTTAATTCTTTAATATCAAGATAATTGCTAAAATCAATATCTTCGGGAATATATCCTGCAACTTTTACGGGGTGTTGGTCTTTATCCAGAAGATGTTCTTTTATTGCACTCTTACCGTTTTTGATGTTTCCCCAAAATACGTCAACCCCTAACCCGTAAGGTGATAAACATCCCATTCCCGTAACAACGACACGTCTTTTTGTCATGTTTCCTCCGACTCTAACTTCTTTATATGATGTTATCTTGAAAACACTATTTTATCAATAAATTAACGTTTTATTACAATGTTTTTTATTTCTTTCGATTGAAATTCATTGCCGTTTAACATCTGTTTTTTGTTGGAATTATTAAACAATCGAAGCATTATTCCGTTTAAATCCGTTTTGATTGCATAAACAAATATATTATCATTATTTATTTCAAAAAACTTTTGGCTTTCATGTTCTGTGAATAGTGTTAAACACGGATAATAAAACATTTCTGCTATTTTAAACATATTGCATTCACTTGATTCAAATGCAATTGCGAATTCTGCCGTATTTTCACCTAAGCATTGCAGCTTTGGAGTTTCCAACGGCGGACCTGCAGAGGTTCCTCTTGTTGTATTTTTAGGGTTTGAAATTACCCCGGTTGCTCTCAATAAAGTTAAGTACAGAGTGTTTTTATTTACCTCGTATTCGCAATTTCCTTTTGTAACAAGCCCGAAATTTTGAGTTTGAACAAACCTTTGCATTGGAGAGGTATTAGGTTTTAATTCTATTCCCCTCGGAGCAGGAATATCATCATAAATATTGTAGTCGGGGTTAAATTCCCTCTTGGTTGTACCGAACAAATCTTCATTAATTGTTGAGAAAATCTTTTCTTTTAAATTAAACCCGATTTGTAAAATATGGTTTGTACTTTTATTATTAAATTTCAAATTAAACTTTGCATAATTACTTTGATTTTCAAGAATAATATCCATACTTATTAAGTGGTTGTACTTTGTTTTGGTTCTGCCTTTCTCGGTTGATATTTTCGGGATTTCAATTTTAAAAACCGTATGCAAAATTGCTCTGTGTTCTTTTTGTTGATTTGTTGAAAATTTTATTAATTTTGCATTTAAAGGTTTATCATTTTTTAATCCGCCAAAATTATAGCTGTCACCAATATCAGCTCTATCGGTAAAACATATAAAATCATCATAAATTTCGTTTTTTATTTTATCCGTAAAACTAATTTTATTATTTTTTACTTCAATTTTTATATTGTTATTTTCTATTGAAGAATTTGAAATAGAAAGATTTTTTGTTGTATTAATTAAGCCTTTTTCAATATTTGTTAATGAAAATGCCGATAAACCTTTAACGTCAATCAAGTACTCGTTTATTGTCGTATAGTCCTCTGTTATCGGAATATCATTGATATTATATAGCTTCTCATCCGTAAAACCTTTACTTGAAGCAATTTTAACTGCATTTAAGAATTTAGGAAGCTTTTTATTCGTTTTTATTTTTACAAGTCCGCTATAGTCAAAATTAGAAAGATTGATAACGCTAAATTTACCGTCTTTGCAGGATAAATCACGAAGAGTTCTCTTTATTATTCCTTTTGAAACAGAATCTGTTTTTTCATATCTCTGCATTACTTCATCTTGAACTTTATCTGTATTGCAACCGTATATGCTATCGTGTGCGTGGTTTTTTATTAACGTTTTATAGGCATAATCAATTTCATTTTGTTTATTTTTGCCGTCAAAAAAGTAATGTGCAACAGCTTGAACAGGTTCTGCTATTCTGCTAAGCAGCCATTGAGAGTTTGCATTCGCCTGCTTTACATAAATTCTTGAAGAATATACCCCCGGAAGAATGAAATTTAATTTATTATTTAAAAATTCTCCGCTAACTTTATCTCGTGATTTTACTTTTTCAAAATATTCAAACGGTGTGGCAATTTCAATCTCATAATCGTCATAAATCTTATTTAGTTCTTGAATTTGCTGTTTTAAATTTTTAGGGATACATAAATGATCGGCCCCAATTGGCAATAATACATTGTCAGAACTTTTTAATGAGATTTTATCCAAATATTTTTTTAATAATTCAGCCTTTTTTTCTATCGGAAGCGACGAATTTAAAAAATCTTGAAAATAGCCTTGAATCAAATAAGTTACGTCAATTCCGTCCCAAGTTAAATCAGCATTCAAATCTCCCAATCCACGCCATAGGCATGCTTTATTAATGTTCAGAGATTTCAAAATATACGGAATACAATGACTATGCCCGAATGTATCCGAGAGATAGCCGATAAAATCCGTTTCGCCAAATTCTTTTGATTTTTTAATGCCTATTTCCATATTTCTGTAAAGACTCTCTCCTGAAACAAGAAAACTGTCAGCAGAGCAATAAAATGCACCAATTCTTAACTTTTTTTCTTTTATCAAATTTTTTATCAGATTAGTTTTTTCAGGATAAATTTCAAGATAATCTTCAAGTGCAGAAGTTTGTCCGTCAAAATAAAAACAAGGTAAATCTCCACTTTGAATAGCACTGATTACTTCATTAAACACTTCTATAAGTCTTAAACGGAAATCTTCAAACTCTCTGTACCACTCTCTATCCCAATGGGTATGAACGTAAGCCGTAACTTTTTTCATATTTCGTTAATTATCCTCGTTATTGTGTGCAAAAATTTCAAAAAAGTCTTTTAATTCCCTGTAATAACCGTCTTGCAACAATTCTTTAAATCGAATTGTTGTACTTGGTGCAATTTGTTCTATTTGAGTCGGATTAGAAAAATACCCCTCGACAAAACGTGCAAAAAGTTCTGTCGGTTTATCGTAGTACTTGTTTAATTTGTTCAACCTTCTTGTTATTCGAGATTGTTTTCTTTGCATTGAACATAATCTTATGTACAACTGAAACGCTTTTGGCATGTCGGGGAAATCATTTTCAATATTTTTAACTGTTAAGATTCTCTCCTTTTTAAAGAAAAAACCGCTTATTAATTTAATTGCATCATACTTTACAAGATATTTTGCATCAGAATTTTTGATATATTTTTCAAACTCCGAAAACTTTTTTGAACGTTGAAAATCGGGGAAATCTCGTTGAATAGCTTTTTGCATACCTTTTATTGTATTTGAAGTTTCTTCTTTTGCTCTTAAAAAAATATTTGTACGAGAATTCTTGTCCGGAGAATCAGTTACTTTTGAAAGCTCTTCTCTAATAGTATCTATATTATTTGTGTTAAATAAGCACTCAAGAGAACCGCCTGTTTTAACAAAATCCTTATCTATTTTATAGTGAATATGATGAGCAAACTCATGCACCATAACGCTGATTGCTTTTTCTTCTTTTAATCCTCTTGCAATATCTATCCTGTTACGTTGATACAGACCGTTATTACCCCTTGCTTTTGTATTTGTTTTAACCTCAATATTTAAAGAACGCAAAAAATCTGCGATATTTCTCTTTGTAACGGGTTTTGACCTGTCATACCGCATTTTTACAATAAATTCGGGTTCTTTTTTTGTAAAACCAAAAATGGCTCGCTCCTTAAACTTCGTTTTCTCTTACAAGATTGAAAAGTTTATTGCATATTGTGAAAATTTCTTTTGCCTGCTCAAAATTAATCATATTTGCCCCGTCGCATAACGCTTTATCAGGGTTAGAATGTACTTCAAAAAATAATCCGTTAGCACCTGCGGCGGTTGCGGCTTTTGCTAAAACGGGAACAAACCTGCGTTCACCTGAAGAGGAATCTCCGCAGCCCCCCGGGAGTTGTACGCTGTGTGTCGCATCAAAAATTAACGGATAGCCCATTTCTTGAATAATCGGGATAGCTCTCATATCGGTAACTAAATTGTTATAGCCGAATGTAACACCTCTGTCTGTTATTGTGATTTTGTCATTGCCTGAATCTTTAACTTTTTTAGCAATAGATTTCATTTGTTGAGGAGCAAGGAATTGACCTTTTTTGATGTTTATAATCTTGTTTGTTTTTGCGGCAGCAACAAGTAAATCTGTTTGCCTGCAAAGGAATGCAGGAATTTGAATAATATCAGCAACTTCTGCTGCAATCGGAGCTTCATTCGGGTTGTGAATATCGGTAACAATCGGAACATTAAATTCTTTTTTTACTTCTGCAAGTAATTCTAACCCTTTTTCCATTCCTAATCCTCTGTATGAGGTTAAAGAACTTCTGTTTGCTTTATCGTAAGAAGCCTTAAAAACGTAATTTATGCCTAATTTTGTTGTAAGTTCTTTCAAGTATTCAGCAGTTCTAAAGAGGATATCTTTAGACTCTATTGCACAAGGACCTGCTAAAATTGTCAGTTTATCTCCGCCTATTTTAAAATTTCTTAAATCAACACAATGAACCATAAAACTTCCTCTTTTCTACAATTCAATTTTAACGGAAAAATCAGTATTAATCAAATGATTCCATAAGATTGCTTCGTCGGATTTTCAACTGCTCCTCGCAAAGACGAATAATAGACTCATATCATTATGAAAGATTAGAAAAACAAGCACTAGCCTGGTTTTTCAATCTGTTCAGAATCTCTTCCGGTTACCGTCGGACTAAGTAGAGCTGACCTACAATTTATTATTAATATGTATGCAACCATATATAGAATTTCGTAACTTCACTTATTGAAACAACTACAAAAGCC
>CAVEOW010000109.1:0-4187 GCA_963617295.1 bacterium
GCATTTTCTATTTTAACTTTAGTTATTCTTTACATTTTTTAACATTTTAGATACAAAAAAAGGAGCTTTTCAACTCCGTTTCTTTGAAAAATTTTATCTGTTTTTTATGTACGAAGAAATGTTTATAACATTATTAACTTCTTGCGGAATGAAATACTCGCAAGTTGACCAGAGAAGTGTTTCAGGTACTTCATTGCAATTTTCGTTATCAACTGCAGGTTTATTACAATAACCTTTTACCATATTGTTTGTACCGTCAATTTTAGGGGTAAAGTATGCACAAGATTGACATATTTTTAGCCTAAAGCCGTGTTGTTCAAGTATATCAGAAATATTTTTAACTGCATCACACATTCTAACGTATCTTTGAGCCGTTTCTTGACGTTTATTTTTGTATCTGAATACTGCCTTTTTAAATCCGCCTTCAGAAATCAAATCAAGGTAGCAAGGGAATACATTTCTTCCGTTTGTAACATTTACCGGAACTGAAATCGTATCAACATCAACCTTTTGTTTTTTTCTGTTAAACTTAAACAATTTTTTTAGTAATCTGTTAGAGCATAAAACTTCCGATAAGGTATAAACAGGAGCACCTGCCAAATAAATTAATGGTTTTACATATAAATTACTTCTGTATATTGATAATCCAAACGCAACAGTTAACACTACTGCCAAGAAAATTGACCACGGAAAATCAAATAAGAAATAATAATTAAATGAATATGTTGCAATAATAGTCAAAATAGCAACCAAAATTATCGGGTTTGGTTTAAATAAAGAGAATAAAAATTCTGTAAATTTTAAATTAGTTAATGCCTTTAAATTCATACAGTGGAAGAATAATGACATTTTATAAACAAACTCCGGACGTCTTACTTCGTAATCTATTGAAGAAACATAGGTTTTAACTTCAGGTACAAATTTAGGAACAAAATTTACTCTTGTCAGCAGGAATGAATATTTTAATTCCGAATTTGCGTCTTTAAAATCGATACATTGAACTTTTTCCAAAACCTCATGATTCATAGCCATAATGTCTGAATCAATCGGAACAGCCAATCCGAGTTTAGAACGTCCGATTTTCATAATATTAGTGTTATATTCATTAACATTCGCCCAAACTTTTTCATAATAATCAGCATCTTCAAGCACAATTTCAGTTGAACCGACAACAACGTTATTATATTGCAAAGAATCATTTATACGAGAAAGAAAATCATTTCTTACCATTCTGTTAGCATTTAAGAAAACATAACCGTCAACTTTTTTGAAAGACATTAGATTCTCTAATAGCCAAGAAACTGATTTATCTCGTCCCAGAGGACTGTCATCATTTAATTTCCATAATTTTGCGCCGCCGACAAACTCAAGTTTGTTAGCAGAATTATCACTGCAGTTATCAAGAATAATATGTATTTGATAGTTGCCTTTCGGGTAATCTTGTTTATTTAATTGCTCCAAAAGATTAACGACGGTCTTTTCATTATTGTGAGAATAAATTATTACTATAAGATTTTTATACTCTCTTCTTGTATCGTCATTATGTTTTTTATGTTTTTTGAAAAAACTTGCAGTAACAATTACCGCAAAATATATAGTAAAAATTGCCACATAAATAAATAAAATTGCAATTATAAAGAATATTATATTATTAAACATGCTCATACCTCTTAGTATCATTCTATAAGAAAAATACTTTTTTGCCAGTAAGTTAAAGTTAATTTAAAATCAATAGATTGTAAATTTTTATTAAAATAAAAATTAAAAAGGTAACAATTTTAACATTTCTGAATTATTATAATTGTAACAAATCCCCAAATCTCCTCCCAAGATTATTAAGTATTAGCTGCAAGGCAGCTTTTTTTTTACAAAAAAATCTTGATTATAAAAAATTACGTTGTAATATAGAAATATACAATTTAATTGTATGTGCCTGTAGCTTCCTTAGCCGTAGGCGAACGCAGTGAGTCATACGGATAATGACTTGGCGAGATTAGAAAAATGCTTGCATTTTTCAATCGAGAGAAGCAGCATGGCTGACTTCGAATTAAAACTTAATATTTATGTGCCTGTAGCTCAGCCGGATAGAGTGTTTGGCTACGAACCAAAAGGTCGGGGGTTCGAATCCCTCCAGGCACGTATTTTTTATTGATTATTAATGATTTTTACCCTCAATATAGCTTTTAACAATATTCTTTACAGTGTTTTAGCCGGTTTTAATTTATAAATTGTCAGCGTTGCATAGTTATAACAAAGGAAATACTATAATTAATACCATTTAACAATTTGCATTATTTCAATATCGAGTTAAAATAATGATAGGTAAGATAGGAGAAAAATAATGAAAAATAATTTGAAAAAACTTTTGGTATTTTCCTTTATACTGGGTTTAATTCCTTTATTCACAGCTTGTGGAAATAAAGCAGAAGAAGGGAATGCGGTTTTAAAAGAAAGATTTAACACAGTAAATTCTGAATTTTTAGACACTTTCAACAAGGCTAATTTAAATCTTTATGGAGTACTTTCTTGTTCAACAACACCAAGCCTTCCTGATGTTATCGCAAGAGCTTTTAACGCAGACACAAGTCTTATGGCAGAAAAAAGACCTTCATATAAAAACTTTAATTTCACTAAATACGATGATGGTCAATTAGATGATGCTTTTGTTCCTGTTCGTAAGGATTTCTTTATAATTATCAACAATGATGGGCATGAAACAAAAAATATGCAATTATACATTGATACAAACGGTGCTAAAGGACCAAATGTTTATGGCTATGACTTATTTGGTTACAATGTTGAACCCGGCGATAAACTTGTTCCGCTTGTAGCAGAACTTGATCCTTCTAAAAATCCAAATTATTTTGATGAATTAGAATAATAATTAAAATAAAACAACCAAAAGAGAGGTGTTGAACTGAAACCTCTCTTTTAGTGTATAAAAACTTACCTTTTACTAATTAATTTTATCAGCTAAAACTCTTCCTCTATCTATTAATTCAACATCAAGATTATATTCTTTTATTTTATCAAGCGTGTATTTTACTAAATCCATAATACGTTGCGGAATATCATTTTGATGTTCAACATACCAAGCCATTTCAACATCAAAAGCCACATGTTTAACACCGCATTCAATTGATTTTTTTAGCCAAGAATCAATTTCTTCTTCTGTATCATTATAATCAGGAATTAATATAAATTTAGTTTTAACCTTATCTGTTTGAGGTTGAACAGAAGCATATTTTTTAATATTTTCCCAAACTTCACTATATTTATTATATTTTTTTATTTTTTCAAAAGTTTCTCTTGTTCCTGAATCCACGGAAACAACGATATTAACGTTTCCTTTTTTTATTCCTTCTTCTACACTTTTTGAATATATAGAAGCATTTGTTAAAACTCTGATTGGATTAATATCATATTCTAAAAATAAGTTTAACAGGTCATTAAATTCAGGAGCTACACAAGGTTCTCCTCCTGCAATTGTAATATGCCCACCTTTTCTTAAATAGCCCTTATCCGCCAAATCTTTTATCATTGGAAATACATTGTATTGTATTTCTTTAGGATTAGGGAGTTCATGAAGATTACAATATATACAAAAAGCATTACACGTACACCAATTATTAAAGTTTAGAAACGAAATATAATCTTCATTATCCCATTCTTTCTCTTGCAGGTAAATGCAATTTTTACATTCAGGAATCATTTCTCCACGTTTCATTTGTTCTCTGTATTTTCTTTTAATTGCAAAGAACTTTTTCCAATCTAATATTTCACCGTGAAAATTATCTGTAATTTTTTTGTAACCCTTTTCTGACGGGGGAATACGGCAGCAAAAATTTATACTGTCAACAAATACATCCATTCCGTGTTCAATTAAATCACAACTAACGTATTTTTTATTTTGATTTTTTTTATTAAAGAACCACATAAATTAATACCTCAACATAATAATTCTTCTTTTAATTCATCAACAGTTGAATTCAAATAAAATTTTCTGAAAGAATTAATGTTATCAATTCTTTCTGATAATGCGGTATATAATTCATCATGTTTTATTTTTGATAACTCGGTAGGATTAAAATTTGATACTTTATATTTTTCGTTAGAATATCTGTCTAAACTAATCATACTAATATTTTCAAGCAATGAAAGTGCACAATCAACTGTTTCAACATCAA
>CAVEOW010000109.1:4223-5029 GCA_963617295.1 bacterium
CAACATCAACATCCAAAGCCTTTGATAATTTTACAAGTTCTAATTCGCCGTTTATATTTCCGATTGAATACTTAATCATGCCTGAAAGTTTAGAAATAAAATTGTCCGAATTAATTTCTGATATATTAAAGTTCATTAAATGTACGGTTTTTGCTTCTGTTTCTTTTAATATCCTTTCAAATTCTTCTTTACTGTTAGGGCAATCAAAAAACATAAGCTGCTCAATTTGTTCAGGAATATCATCCGTTGAAAATACTTTCTTTTTTATTTCATCTGTAAGGTTTAATGATTTTTCAAGCAACGAATCTTGAAGATAAATTGCAGTGTTCTTTTTGGTTGTTGTAATAAAATCAAGAACCTGCATAATAATATTCTTCTTTTTTCTGTGGTCGAGAATTTTTATTTCCGTGACAGGAGAATCATAAGTCATAAACTCAGAATGTAAATCGGATAATATCAATTGGACACTTTTATTTCCGTTAAATTCATTTACCTCCATTGAAAATAATATATCAGCTTCCGAATTTTCGGGAAGATTAAAATCAGGAGTTGACCATTTAACACACTCTATAGAATTTGAACTATCCTTAGACATAAACAATTTTAAGTGATTATTATTTTGTCCCATAAATCTGTAATTTTTAACTTTTAATCCGTTCATAACAAAAACCGGTGATGGATTTGCAGCCCCAAACGGTTGCAGTTTTTCAATTGCATTAATATTTTCAATTGTTAAATCTTCCGGATTTAAAACCATATCTGCCGAAACTTTAATTGAGTTAAAGTCAATATCTTGTGAAAAATCA
>CAVEOW010000109.1:5039-5546 GCA_963617295.1 bacterium
TGTGGTTTAGTACATTTTTAAGATTTTCAAATTTAATTTTATTTTCGTCAAAAGCAAAGCCTGCCGCCATTTTATGGCCGCCAAAACCCTCAAATAAATCTTTATGCTCTGATAGTACACTATGGATATTCAGCCCTTGAATGCTTCTGCATGAACATCTGATTATATTAGGATTATTTGTATCCCTGGTCATTAAAAATGCAGGTTTATTGTAACTCTCAACTAATTTAGAAGCAACTATTCCAACTATTCCGACGTGCCAATTATCAGATAATAAAATTATACTTTTTTTATTTTGAGATATGCTTTTCTCATACATTTCTTTTGCTTGTTCAAACGCTTCCTCGCAAAGATTTTGCCTTAAAGAATTTAAGTCATTTAGAAGTTTTACATTATCTTCTATTTCTTTTTCATCTTCACTTATTAACAAATTCAAAGCAGAAGCAGGGTTATCGAGTCTGCCTGCGGCATTTAATCTTGGAACAACATAGTAAGTAATGTTTTCAG